>CAJUDV010000011.1 GCA_910585385.1 uncultured Oscillibacter sp.
AATTCCAGGTTTTTTCCGTCTTTGTCAAAGACGTGGCAGACGTTGCCGCTGAAGGTCAGGTTCAGCTTGTCGCCGGCCCGGAAGGAGTCGATGTGCTCTCCCTCTGCGTTCATGGTGGGAACGATCACCACCACGTCCTTCCCCTCGGCGTTGGCGTGGAAGTGGACCTCGCTGCCCATCATCTCGCTGACCTCCACCGTGGCGGTGAGGGTGTTGCCCGCCTCTTTGGCCAGCACCATGTGGCTGGGGCGGACTCCCAGGGTGATGTTCTGCGCCGCCACACTGTGGGCCGCCAGGTTCTTCTGCTTCTCCTCGGACAGCTCCACCGTGCAGCCGCCAACGCTTACGCTGTACCTGCCCCCCTCGCAGAGGAGCTTGGCTGCGAAGAAGTTCATCTGCGGCATGCCGATGAAGCCGGCCACAAACAGGTTGGAGGGGTGGTCAAAGACCTCCTGGGGCGTGCCGATCTGCTGGATGAAGCCGTCCTTCATGATCACGATCCGGTCGCCCAGCGTCATGGCCTCCGTCTGGTCGTGGGTGACGTAGATGAACGTGGTGTTGATCTTCTGCCGCAGCTTGATGATCTCCGCCCGCATCTGGTTGCGCAGCTTCGCATCCAGATTACTCAGGGGCTCATCCATCAGCAGCACCTTCGGCTCCCGGACAATGGCCCGGCCAATGGCCACCCGCTGCCGCTGGCCGCCGGACAGCGCCTTCGGCTTACGGTCTAAGTACTGGGTGATGTCCAGGATCTCCGCCGCCTCCTTGACGCGCCGCTCGATCTCCTCCTTGGGGGTCTTGCGGAGCTTCAGGGGGAAGGCCATGTTCTCGTAGACGGTCATGTGAGGATACAGTGCGTAGCTCTGAAACACCATGGCGATGTCCCGGTTTTTCGGCTCCACGTCGTTCATGAGTTTTCCGTCGATGTACAGCTCGCCGCCGGAGATCTCCTCCAGACCCGCCACCATCCGCAGCGTGGTGGACTTGCCGCAGCCGGAGGGGCCTACCAGCACGATGAACTCCTTGTCGCCAATGTCCAGGCTGAACTCCTGCACCGCGATGACGCCCTCGTCCGTTACCTGCAGGTTCACCTTCTTCTCAGGATCGCCGGCCTTTTTCTTGGCCTTCTTCTGGTCGCCGCTGTGGGGGTAGACCTTCTTGATGTTCTTCAGGTTCAGAGTTGCCATACACTTCGGCCTTGATGGAGCGGCCTCCGCCCTCTCCACCTCGCCCCGGGGCGCACGTCCCCGTGGGCTTTACGGCAGGTCTCCACACTGCCGCACCGCAAGCCGCCGCGGTTTTTCCTCCTTTTGTTTGGTACCGGGGGCTGTGGAAGTGGAGCAGCCCCTGGCCCTGGTTTATTTATGGAAAGGCGGATACTCCGCCAAATCCAACGGAAAAGAGAGAACTCTCAGCGCTTTACCACCTGGCCCTTGAACACAATGGACCGGATGGACAGGTCGGCCTGGTCCAGCAGGACAATGCTGGCCTCCTTGCCGGCGTCCAGGGTGCCCGCCCTATCCTCAATGCCGATGGAACGGGCAGGGTTGTAGGTGCAGGCCCGCACCACGTCCGCCAGGGGAATTCCAAACGCCGCGGCCTGGCGCAGGCAGCCCATCAGGCTGGTGACGGAGCCCGCCAGGGTCTCCGGATGGCCCAGGATGGTGGCCCGGTTGCCGTGGACCTCGATCATCTGCCCGCCGAAGGGGTACTCCCCGTCGGGCATTCCCGTGGCCCTGAGGGAATCCGAGATAATGATCATCCGCTCCCTGCCGAACAGATCAAAGGCAAGACGCACCACCGCCGGGTGGATGTGAATGCCGTCGCAGATCAGCTCCGGCTGGACGGAGGACACCTCATAGGCCGCGCCGATGACGCCGGGGTCCCGGTGGGCCAAAGGCGGCATGGCGTTGAAGAGATGGGTGGCGTGGTCGGCCCCCGCCTCAAAAGCGGCCTTGGCGGTGGCATAGTCCGCCACAGTGTGTCCGACGGAAACATGGATGCCCATCTCCTTCGCGGCCTTGATAAACTCGATGGAACCGGGCTGTTCCGGGGCCACGGTGACCAGCTTCACGCATCCCTCTGCCGCCTCCTGAAGGCGGCGGAGCATGGGAACGTCCGGGTCGTGGAGGAAAGCTCCGTTCTGGGCGCCCTTTTTCGCCATGCACAGGAAGGGCCCCTCCAGGTGGGCGCCCACCACCTCCGCGCCGCCGGCGTTTTGCCTCCGGTGGGCGGCGGTGGTCTGGCAGATGGCCGTCAGCTGGTCCTCCGGCAGCGTCATGCCGGCGGGACAGAGATAGGTCACGCCCTGACTGAGCTCAAAGTCCGCGATTTTTTGCAGTCCCTCCGGCGTGGCGTCGCTGAAATCCTCTCCTACGCAGCCGTGGAAGTGGACGTCCACCAGACCGGGGATCACATAGCAGCCGTCGGCGTTCAGCGTCTCCCCGCCGCCGCTGGCATGGGAGATCAGCGCGCCGTCGGTGCAGATGTCCCGGGCTGTAAATCCCTGTTCCAGGTCAAAGACCTGACCGCCGGTTATCCGCATACGCAGATCCCCGCCTGGATCAGCCTGCCCAGGGCGGCCTCGTCGCCCACCAACACCACGTCGTCGTGGAGCTGGAGGATGGAGCCGGGACAGCGGGGCGTGATGGGCCCGCAGACGGCGTTGTAGATAGCGTCCGCCTTGTCCGCGCCGCTGGCCAGCAGCAGCACCCTGCGGGCGGCCATGATGCAGCCGATCCCCATGGTGAAGGCCTGCTTGGGAACCTCGTCGCGGCTTGCGAAGAACCGGGCGTTGGCGTCAATGGTGCTCTCCGCCAGATCCACCACGTGGGTGGCCTTCATAAAGTCCTCGCCAGGCTCGTTGAAGCCGATGTGGCCATTGCGGCCCACGCCCAGCAGCTGCAAATCAGCATAGCCCAGAGAGCGGATGCGCTCATCGTACTGGGCGCACTCGGCGGCGGCGTCCTCCGTCAGGCCGTCGGGCACCCAGGTGTTCTCCGGGCGGATGTCGATGTGGTCAAAGAAGTGGCTCTGCATGAAGTAGCGGTAGCTCTGGTCGTGGTCCGGGGCCAGGCCCTTATACTCGTCCAGATTCACCGACCGGACCTCCTTGAAGCTGAAGTCCCCCCGCTGGTGCCAGGTCACCAGCTGCTTATAGGTCCCCACCGGCGTGGAACCGGTGGCCAGGCCCAGCACGCAGTCCGGGCGGCGGATCACCTCCGCGGAGATCAGATTGGCCGCCCGGCGGCTCATGGCGTCATAGTCCTTCTCGCAGTAAATTCTCATAACAGCATCTTCCTTTCCTGTTTTCCTGTCCTTCAAGGCATATCAAGAGTATGTCCCGGCAAGCGCATTTTCACAGCTCCCGGTACCGCCGCATCTCGCGGCCCTAAACACAAACGCCTTATCCCTTCACGCCGCCGGAGGCCAGACCGCTGACCAGGTTCTTCTCAATGCACATGAAGAGAATGACCACGGGAATGATGGCGAAGATGGAGGCAGCGAACAGATACTGCCACTCGATGATATTGTAGCCGTTGAAGGTGTTGATGCCCACGGTCAGCGGCTTGAGGGTATCGGTGGAAATGAGGCACAGGGCCACGGTATACTCGTTCCAGGCGTTAATGAAGATAAAAATCAGCGTGGTGACGATGCCGGGGGCGGCCACGGGCAGCAGCACCTTCATCATGGACTGAACCCGGGTGCAGCCGTCAATGGTGGCGGCCTGCTCCATCTCCGCGGAGATCCCCATAAAGGTGCCCCGCAGAAGCCACACGGTAAAGGCCTGGTTGAAGGCGGCGTTGATGAAGATCAGTCCTAAAATGCTGTCCGTCAGGCCCATGCTCAGCATGACCTTGTAGATACCGATCAGCAGCACCACCGGCGCGAACATCTGGGAGACGATGATGACGCCCAGGAAGGCGGTCTGGCCCTTGAACTTCATCCGGGCCAGGGCATAGGCGGCAGGGATGCCGCAGAGCATGGCGATGATGGTGGAGCCGCCGGCAATGAGAATGGAGTTGAGCATGTACTTGGCCATGGGGGCCCGGCTCCAGATGTCGATGAAGTTGCCCCACAGGGCCGTGATGGGCAGGATGGTATTGCCGCTGAAAATCTCGTTCCGGCTCTTCAATGCGGTGCAGAGCATGGCAAAGTAGGGGTACAGGGTGATGACGCACACGTCAAGCACCACAAAGTACAGCAGGACCCGCAAAATCACCTTTTTCACGGAGGTAGGCTTTTTCAAAGCAGCAGCGGGCTGGCTCACAGGTCGTCATCTCCTTTCCGCAGAGTGTAGATCATGTAGGTGCTGGCGCAGATCAGCAGAATCAGGAAGCCGATGACCGACACGGCCGCGGCCTCCCCCTGCTTGCCGTTGTAGAAGGCCAGCTTGTAGAGGTAGGTGACCAGGGTGTCCGTGTGGTTGGCGGGGTCCCCCTTGGTCATGGTCCAGATGATGGGGAAGGAGTTAAAGACGTAGATGATGTTCAGTACGGTGGCCACCGTCAAAGACGATTTCACCAGGGGCAGGGTGATGCAGAACAGCTTCTGGAAGTATCCCGCTCCGTCCACAGTGGCGGCCTCATAATAGGAAGTATCGATGCTCTGGAGGCCGGAGAGAACGCAGAAGGTGACGAAGGGAATGGTGACAAAGATGCCGCAGGCAATCTCCCAAGCGAAGTAGGCCTCCGGCGTGGGGGTCCAGTTCACTGGGGCGGAGATCAGGCCGATCTTCATCAGCAGGGTATTCAGGGTGCCGTAGTCGGTGTTGATGACGAAGTTCCAGGCGCTGGCCTGAATGACCAGGGTAGTGGCCCAGGGGAAGACCACGATGGCCCGGGCCACCTTCCGCCCGCGGAACTGATTGTTCAGCACCAGGGCCAGCATAAAGCCCAGCACGGTGGAAATGACCACCACCGCCACGGTCCACACCAAGGTATTCTTCAGAACCAGGCTGAAGGAGGGGTTGTTGATGACCTTCACAAAGTTTTCAATGCCATTAAAGCCCTTGATCTTGCCCGCCCGGCTCACGTCGCTCATGGCCATCTGGAACACGGACAGGATGGGGACCAAGATGAAAACCGCCATCAAAATCACGCTGGGCGCGATCCAGATATAGGGCTCCACCTTCCGGAACAGCTTTTTCCCCGAACTGCCGGGGGCCTTTTTCTTCGCGGGGGCCTTTTTCTTCGCGGGTGCTTTCTTCTCTGCGGGAACGGGTTGGGTTGCAGCGTTCACGGAGACACCTCCCTAAGTACGATTTCTCTCCGGCCGCTTTCAAAAGGCGGGCACTCCGCCCTTTGAAAGCGGCCGCAAACGGAAGAGGCCGCGGGCCGGACCAAGCCGGCCCGGCCCGCGGCTGTGCGTTTTTTTATTTCAGGTATCCGCGGTCACTCAGCCGGGCAGGCTGGCCTGGAGGGTATCCAGCAGTTCCGCAACATCGCCGCCCAGCAGCGCGTGCTGCTCAACGTCGATGACGCCCTGCTTCACGTCGGCCCACTCGGCCTTGGCGGTGGGATAGAACTTGCAGGAGCCAACGATCTCGACCCAGGGGGCCATGGAGGGATCGGAGGCGGCCACGATCTCGCCGCCGGCGGAGGTGGCGGGCAGGAAGCCCTCCATCAGCACCCAGTCGGAGTACCGGGCGTCGTCATAGAAGTAGTCGAAGAAGGTCTTGATGGCCTCGATCTTCTCATCGGAGTGATCATTGTCGAAGCACATGAAGCGGTCCATAACGCCGGCGGAGACGGAGGGGTTGCCGCCGTTGGTGGGGATGGCCGCGAAGGCGTAGTTGATGGAGCTGCCGCCCTCTTTGATGTAGGTGGGAATGGAGTTGGGGCCGATCATCATGGCAAGCTTCCCGGCGCCGAACAGATCCTGCAGGGTGTAGCGGGTCTCGTTGGCGGGGTCGGAGTTGGTGTAGCCGTCCTTCACCAGGCTGATGGCGTACTCAATGGCCTCCACGTTCTCGGGGGTGTTCAGGGTCCAGTTGCCGTCGGCGTCGGTGAAGTCACCGCCGTTGTTCCAGATGTAGTAGGCGAAGGCGGCCTGGCCCTCGTCGGTGGTCATGTCGATGCCCCAGGGATAGATGCTGGAGTCATACTCCTTGATCTTCTTGCAGGCCTCGGTCAGCTCCTCCCAGGTGGTGGGAACTTCCACGCCGGCGGCTTCCAGAATGTCCACGTTGTAGTACATGGCGCGTGCAGAAGCCAGGTCGGGGATGGCCCAGATGGTGCCGTCGATATTGGACTGCTCCAGGAAGGCGGGGTACATCTTGGCGTAGGTCTCGGGAGAGACAAACTCCTCGGCGGGCAGCAGCAGGTCGTCGGCCTGATAGTCGGCAAAGACGTCGATATTCAGGATGTCGGGGGCGCTGTTGCCGGAGATACGGGTGTTGACCACGGTATAGATGTCATTCCAGGAGACAACCTCCACAGTCAGGTCAATGCCCTCGTTGTCCTTGTTGAAGTCGGTCACAAAGTCGGCCCACCACTGCTTGGTGTTCTGGCCGTACTCCGCGGCGATGACGTTGACGGGAATCTTCTCAGCAGGAGTCTCGGGAGCAGGGGTGGAATCACCCTGCGCGGGAGGGGTGGTGTCGGCGGGGGGCGTGTCGTTTTTGCCGCCGCAGGCCACCAGGGCCATCGTCATGACCAGGGCCAGCAGCAGCGCAAGAAATCTCTTCATCTTCATTCTCCTCTTTCATGAAATAGTATATTGAAACGCGGCGTGGAGCATTCCGCGGAGGAAATAATCCACAAAGGCGTTTCCATAATATAGATTATACTTGTTCATTCTGCGAATAATAGGGCAAAAAGTCCACTTTATAGAAAAATCGTACGAACCGTGAAAGTTCGTACGATTTCGTAATCGATTAGCCGGAAATTCCCCCGCCGCTGAGGCCGTTTTTGCGGAAGGCGCTGGGGGTGACGCCGGTAACGGAGCGAAAGACTTTGGAAAAATAGTTGTAGTCGCTGATGCCCACCATCTCCCCCACCACAGAGATGGGCAGGCCGCTTTGGAGCAGTAGCCGCTTGGCCTCGCCGATGCGCCGCTGGGCGATGAGATGGGACAATGTGCGGCCGCCGGAGAGCTCCTTGGCCAGGGCGCAGAGCTTGGTGCGGCCGATGCGCAGCTCCTGGGACACGGAGGCCAGGGAGAGCTTTTCCATATAGTGCTGGTCCAGGTACAGCTCCAGCTTTTGAAGATCCGTCTGCTCCGCCGTGAGGATCATGCCCTTGAGCTGAATGTAGGCGGAGAGGGCCTCCAGCGTCTCGGCGTAGGCCCGCAGCTCCTGCTGGCTGTACTGCCGGAACTGGAAGAAGGCCGGACGCAAAGCGTCCGCCCCGCCGGGGTACCAGTCCAGGCGGCTCCGGGTCACCTCCCACTGCTCCTCCACGGGGGTCTCGTCCAGATAGCAGCCAAAGACCAGATAGGCCAGGGGCCGCTTTTTGTCGAACAGGGGCATAATGGCCTCGCAGATCCCGGCGTGGCAGCGGTAGAACTGGAAGCCCTTCTCCGCGGTGTAGTGCTGGATCTTGCACCGGTCGCAGGCCACGCAGCGCTCATGTCCCTCCGGCAGGTCATTGAGCATCCGGCAAAAGGGCGGGTGGCCCTTGAACAGGTTGATGTCCCGGCCCTTGGGGTCCAGGATGTTGGCGGGCAGGCCGGTGAGAATGTTGAGGTTGGCTATGAGCTTGCGGAGCCGCTCCTCGTCAAACAGAATGTTCATCTCCGCCATTCAAAGATCACCTCCCGGATAGACGGCGCTCTGCCCCGGCGGGGCAGAGCGCGCATGGGGACGTCCCCATTGTGATTTCACGGGTTCAGTTTTTGCGGTACCGGCCCACAATAGACGCCAGCTCGTCCCAGCGCTCCTCCATGTCCGCTACCAGCTTGAACTGGGTGCGGCAGCGGTCCAGATTCTGCCGCTCCCGGCTGATGTGGAAGTACTCGTCTCCCACCAGGTAGTCTGTGAGGAAGCGGATGCCGCACTCCAAGGTCATCAGCTTGGCTCCCCAGGGCAGGTATTCTATCTCCGCGTCCGTCAGGGAGCCGCCGGTGCCCTCCAGAAAGGCCCTGGTGTACACGTCGAAGAGCTCCACGTCCAGGTTGACCTTGCTGAGGTCGGTCTCGTCCTCGGCGCTGTGGTTGGCGCCGAAGCGGATGGAGTCGCCAAAGTCGTAGATCACCAGGCCCGGCATCACGGTGTCCAGGTCAATGATGCACATGCCCTCGCCGGTGTCCTCGTCCATGAGGACGTTATTGAGCTTGGTGTCGTTGTGGGTGACGCGGACGGGGAGTCTCCCCTCCCGCATGGCGTTCAGGGCGGCGGAGCAGTCCGCCTCCCGGGCCAAAACGAAGTCGATCTCCGGCCGGCACTCGGCCCCACGGCCCAGCTTGTCCGCCTCCAGGGCGGCTTTGAACTTGGCCAGCCGGTCCTCGGTGTTGTGGAAATTGGGGATGGTCTCATGGAGGGTCTCCGCCGGATAATCCTTCAAAAGCTGCTGGAAGCGGCCGAAGGCCCGGCCGGAGGCGGCGAAGAGCTCCGGCGTGTCCGCCGCCTGATAGCAGACGGTGCGCTCCACAAAGGGGTAGAGCCGCCAGGCGCCGCCCTGGCTGTCGGTGTAGTAGGGCTGGCCGTTCTTCGGACGGATGACCTCCATGGCCTCCCGGCCGCGGTCGCCCCCGCGCTCCTCGATCTGCCGCCCCAGGTACTCGGTGACGCCGATGATGTTCTCCATCAGCTGGTCCGGCCGCTTGAAGGCGGCGGCGCTCATGCGCTGGAGGATAAAGCGGCGGCAGCAGGCGTCCTCCGGCTGGGTATGGATGCAGAAGGTGTCGTTGATATGTCCCTGGCCGTACCGAATCGCGCCCACCACAGGCGCGCCGAAGTCAAAGGCCCCCAGGACCTCCTGTAAGGTCTTTTCCGCCTGAATCATGCCCGCACCTCCCAGAGGTTGTCCGGGTAGAGCCCGGAGGCCGTCTTCTCCGCGATGGCGGCCACCACCGCGGGCTTGTCCTCCCGGTAGGTGACGCCGTACCACTTGTCCTCGCTGCGCAGGACCTTCACCCGGGCCCTGCCCTCGTCAATGAGCTGGCTCACCACGGTGGGCAGGAAGTACTCCGCCTTGACGGGGTTCTCCGCCAGGGCGGCGTCCAAAAAGGCGGGGAAGCGCTTCCAGGCCTCGTCCAGGAAGCTGCGGTTGAAGCCCCACATATTCATGGACACAATGGTGTCCCCCGGCAGGTCCATCCAGGTTCTGCCGTCGTCCTCGGTGAAGCGGGGGGGCTCGCCTTTTTCGATTTTGGTGCGCTCGGTGACCTGGGTGAGGAAGTGGTCCGCCGTCTCCTCGCACACGCCCCGGGCCACGGTGCCGTTCTCCGTCACCGTGTTTTTCAGGAGGTAGCCCACCATGACGTACTCGTACACCGCTCCGTCAGGGTGGCCGGAGAGGTAGGCGTAGATCTCCCGAAAGGCCTCCGGGCCGTAGTAGTCGTCGGCGTTGATGACGGCGAAGGGGCCGTCCACAATCTCCCGCACGGACAGCGCCGCGTGGGCGGTGCCCCAGGGCTTGGTCCGCTCCTCGGGAACGGCGTATCCCTCCGGCAGATCCTCTTTCAGCTGGTAGGCGTACTTCACGTCCACCAGCCGGGCCACCCGGTCGCCGATGGCGGCCTTGAAATCCGCCTCGATCTCCGGCTTAATGACGAAGACCACGGTCTCAAAGCCCGCCCGGCGGGCGTCGTAGATGGAGTAGTCAATAATGAGCTGGCCGTGGCTGCCCACGGGGTCCAGCTGCTTGAGGCCGCCGTACCGGCTGCCCATGCCGGCGGCCATGATGACGAGAACAGGCTTATTCATGATCCGTTCCTCCTTACCCCTTGTACCCGCCCGGGTTCATGGACTGCCACTTCCAGGAGGAGGCGCACATCTCCTCGATGCCAAGCTCCGCCTCCCAGCCCAGCTCCTCCCGGGCCTTTCTGGGGTCGGCGTAGCAGGTTGCGATGTCGCCGGGGCGGCGGGGGGCCACCACGTAGGGCAGCGTCTTGCCGCAGGCCTTCTCATAGGCGTGGAGCACGTCCAGCACGGAGTAGCCGTTGCCGGTGCCCAGGTTGCAGATGAAGAGGCCGCACTTGGTCTCCAGCTTCTTCAGCGCCGCCACGTGGCCCCGGGCCAGGTCGACGACGTGGATATAGTCCCGCACGCCGGTGCCGTCGGGGGTGGGGTAGTCGTCGCCGTACACGTGGAGCTTTTCCAGCTGGCCCACGGCGACCTTGGCGATATAGGGCACCAGGTTGTTGGGGATGCCGTTGGGGTCCTCGCCGATGAGGCCGCTCTCATGGGCGCCGATGGGGTTGAAGTACCGCAGCAGGGCCACGTTCAGAGTGGGGTCTGCTGCGCAGTAGTCGGAGAGGATGCGCTCCTGGAAGAGCTTGGTGGTGCCGTAGGGATTGGTGGTGCCGCCGGTGGGGAAATCCTCCCGGATGGGCACGGTGGCGGGGTCGCCGTACACCGTTGCGGAGGAGGAGAACACAAAGTTCTTCACGCCCTTCTCCCGCATGACCTGGAGGAGGTAGAGGGTGCTGAGAAGATTGTTGGAGTAGTACTCCAGGGGCTTTGAGACGCTCTCCCCCACGGCCTTGAGCCCGGCGAAGTGCATCACGGAGTCGATGTCCGGATACTGGGCGAAGAGGGCCTCCACCTGCTCCATGTCGCAGAGCTCCGTCTTGACAAAGGGGATCTTCTTCCCCACGATCTTCTCCACCCGCCGGATGGCCTCCTCGCTGGAGTTGTAGAGGTTGTCCGCCACAACCACCTCATAGCCCGCCTGGATCAGCTCCACGCAGGTGTGGCTGCCGATATACCCCGCGCCGCCGGTGACAAGAATGGACATAAAAACCGCTCCTTTCAAATTATGAAAATTTTTCGTGCCGGTGAAAAATTTTTAAGATTTATCAAGCCCTATTGTAGGCCCGCTGGAGGAAAATGGGAAGAGAGGAACGTACTGATTATTAGAAATATCGTTCGAATTATGCGCCTATTATACTAGAACATCGGCGGCATGTCCAGTCCATTTGAAAACGGCGTTGAATCCGGCCGCCGGCCATGGTATAATCCTCCCAAATCTCAGAACCTGTATTCAACGGTTGTGAATACAGGTTCCCAGTTCCCGCGGTCCCCGGCAAGGCCGAATCTCGTATCATTGGAGTTTCCAAACGCCATGAAGAACAGCCGCCTTTTTGAAATTTTATATCTCCTGGTGGAAAAGCGGGCCGTCACCGCCAGGGAGCTGGCGGAGCGGCTGGAGGTCTCGGAGCGAACCATCTACCGGGACGTGGACGCCCTGTCCGCCGCCGGCATCCCGGTGTTCACCCAGAAGGGCCAGGGCGGCGGCATCCGGCTGATGGACCAGTTTGTGCTGGACAGGGCCCTCCTCTCCCAGGCCCAGCAGGACGAGATCCTCTTCGCCCTCCAGGCCATCCTGGCCACCGGCGGCGGAGCGGAGGAGGACACCCTGTCCCGGCTCACTGCCCTGTTCCGCCGGGAGGGCGCCGACTGGCTGGAGGTGGACTTCACCGACTGGGGCAGCGGGGCGGCGGAGCGGGAGAACTTCGCCCTGATCAAGAGGGCCATCCTGGCCCGCAGGCCGCTCTCCTTCACCTATTACAGCTCCGCCGGGGAGAAGAGCCGCCGGACCGCGGAGCCAGCCCGGCTGGTGTTCAAGGGCGGGTGCTGGTACCTCTCCGCCTTCTGCCGGCAGCGGCAGGACTGGCGGATTTTCCGTCTTGTCCGCATGGAGGATCTGCGGCCGGAGGAGGGGACCTGTCCGCCCCGCCGTCCCCCGGAGCGGCTGGAGGCCCCCCTGCCGGAGGAGTACCGAAGCGTCGGCCTACGCCTGCGCTTCGCCCCCTCCGCCGCCTGGCGGGTGCGGGACTACTTCCACCCCAGCCAGGTCACACCGGAGCCGGAGGGCCGCCTGCTGGTGGCGTGCGCCTTTCCGGAGGACCAGTGGCTTTTGTCCTTTCTCCTGTCCTTCGGCAGCCAGGTGGAGGTGCTGGCCCCGGCCTATTGGCGGGACATCCTGAGAGAGGAGTTCAAAAAATCTCTGGCCTCTTACGAAACCTGACACACCCTGTCAGGTTTCAGGGCGTATCCTTTTGTCAGAGGCGGGGGACAGCCCCTGTCCAACATAAGGAGGTCATCACAATGGAAGAACGGAAATTCTGCCAGTGCTGCGCCATGCCCCTGGACAGGCCCGAGGACGCGGGTACTGAACAGGACGGCGCTCCCAGCGAATACTACTGCCGCTACTGCTATCAGAAAGGGACTTTTACCGCCCCCGACGCCACCATGGACGACATCATCGCCTTCAACCTGAAGTTCAACGCCGAAAACGGCCACCCGTTTGGCCCCCAGGAAGAGGCGGAGAAGATGATGCGGAGCTGGTTCCCAACCCTTAAGCGGTGGAAAAAGGCGTAAATCCGCAGTCTGCGGACCGGGCAGCCGCCGTGAGAGGGCCGCTGCCCGGTCCGTGCTTTTGCCTCCTCCTCTTTTTGGGCTGATAGCTTTCAATGCCGGCAATCTCACTGACCGCGGTTTAAAAATGGACATTGGCTGTGACAAAATCAAAGAGCAGACCAGACGTTATACAGGAGGACCAATATGCTTGATACGACGCCCAGCAGAGAAGAAATGACGGCTTTAGTCGGGGAATCCCTATATGGTGTATGGAATCAGTTATGCGCACTCATTGACGAAGAATATGATATGGACCGCCTGTGGGGTAAGGGCGGCAAAGCGTGGAAATACGAATACAAATACCGCCGGGGCGGCAAAACGCTGTGCGCGCTGTACGCAAGAGAACACTGTGTGGGTTTTATGATTATCCTGGGGAGAGACGAACGGTTAAAATTTGAAAGAGACATAGAGCATTACTCAAAAAAAGTACGGGAGGTCTATGACAAGACCCGGACTTACCATGACGGAAAATGGATGATGTTTGAGCCAGTGGACGCCTCTTTGTTTGATGACTTCATGAGGCTGCTGAGCATCAAAAGAAAGCCAAACCGAAAATAGCGTTCCCGCCGGATCACGCGGCTCCCGGTCTGTCTGACGGTGGTCCATAATGAGCGCGAGTGGTAAAAGAGCCTCTCCGCCCGGCCTCACCAGATGTCGTACAGCCCCGCCATCACCTGCCAGATCTGGGAGTAGGGCCGCATCAGGTTCCAGACCCCGCCCCCCTGGAAGCCGTACTCCGCGATGAGCCGCAGCTTGGCGTCCAGGCTCCGGGCGTCCTCAAACCAGACCTCGTGGACGGTGCCGCCGCCGTCGGTATAGTGGAAAAAGGGAGCCTGGGCGGTCTCGTCAAACTGAATGGCGATGTCGTGCTCAAGGGCCAGGTCATTGGCCCGCTGGTTGGAGATGGACTGGGCCCGGGTGGTGCCCCGGACGAAGGGCAGGGGCCAGTCGTAGCCGTAGTTGGGGATGCCCAGGAAGATCTTTCCGGCGGGGATCTCCGTGACGGCGTAGTCCAGCACCGCCCGGACGTTGGGGAGGGGCGCCACCGCCATTGGCGGACCGGCAGTATAGCCCCACTCGTAGGTCATCAGCAGCACACCGTCCACGGCGGCACTGACGGCGGCGTAGTCGTGGGCCTCGTACAGCAGCCCCTGCTGGGCGGCGGAGGTCTTGGGGGCCAGGGCCGCCCAGAGAAACATCCCCCGGGCCCGGAGCATCCGGTGGAGCCGGTCCAAAAAGGCGGCATAGGCCGCCGCCAGGTGGCCGGGCAGGTACTCAAAGTCCACGTCCAGCCCCACATAGCCCTTTTGGCCGATGGTCTCGAAGATGCCGGAGATCAGCCGCTCCTGGAGGACGTAGTCCGTCAGCACCATGGCCCCCCGCTCCGTGTCAAACTGGCCGGACTCCGTCAGGGTGGACAGGTGCATCACCGGCCGGGTGCCGTGGGACCGGGCGGCAGTGACCATGTCCCCGTCTTCCAGGGGCAAAAGCCCCCCCTGGGCGTCGATGCCGTAGGTAAAGGGCGCCATGTAGGTGAGATAGGGCAGCTGGGCCTCCAGCAGCCGCGGATCAATGAAGGGGTAGGCGTAGCCGTTGAAGGCGGCCGCGCCGATCTTCTCATCAAAATAGGAGACCACCAGGCGCTGGCCCGCCGTCAGGGCGTCTCCTCCGCCCAGGGCCCAGTTGTTCTGCCAGAGGGCGCGGGTATCGGTGCCGTAGGCCGCGGCGATGGAGCTGAGGGTCTCCCCCGGCCGGACGGCGTGAACCTGCCGGGGAAAGCGCACCACCAGGGTCTGCCCCACCGCCAGGGCGCCGGCGGCGGGAACGTCGTTGGCCGCCCCCAGCTGAACGGGGTCCACCCCGTAGTGAGCGGCGATGGAACCGAGGGTCTCCCCGGGCCGCACAACATGAATCGTCATGAATATCACCTCTCCACAGGCTATGCCAAAGAGAATCGTTCTAGACGGCTCCCGGGAAAAATAGAATTTTCCAAAGACGGCAGAAAGGCGGCGGACGCGCATGGGGCTTTTGGGGGAGGTGCTGCTGATTACGGCGGCGGCGGGCATCGGCGGCACAGGGGCAGGCGGGCTGGTCGCCTGCCTGTTCCGGCGGGACTCCAGCCGGGCGGTGAGCCTTCTCCTGAGCTTTGCCGCCGGGGTGATGACCGCGGTGGTGTGCTTTGACCTGCTGGCGGACGCCGTCTCCCCGGGGGGCGGCCGGCTCTGGCTGACCGTATCGGGCATCCTGCTGGGCTGCGCCGTCACCGGTGTGCTCAACGTCTGGATCGGCAGGCGGAACGGAACGGGCGGAGGGCTGTTTCTGGCGGGGCTGGTGATGGCCACGGCCATTGCCCTGCATAACGTGCCGGAGGGCATGGTCATCGGCGCCTCCTTCGCTCGGGAAGCGGCGCGGTCCGCCTCGGCCCGGAGCGGGCTGGTGATGGCGGCGGTCATCGGCCTGCACAACATCCCCGAGGGCATGGCGGTGGCGGTCCCCCTGATCTCCGGCGGCATAGGCCGGTCCAGGGCCGCCGGAGCCGCGGCCCTCACCGGCGCGCCCACCGTGCTGGGAGCCCTGGCGGGCTTCTGCCTGGGAACCCTGGGGCCGGCGGCATTGACCCTGGCCCTGAGCTTCGCCTCCGGGGCCATGCTGTACGTGGTCTTTGGGGAGCTGCTGCCGGAGTCCTCCCTGATGTGGCGGGGCAAGGCTCCCTCCCTGGCGGCGGTGCTGGGGATCATCACCGGGATGGTAATCGTGTACGCGTAGCATCCCGGACAATCCTGCGAAATCCGCCGGAAAACCGTCTCTCCCCTTGCGGAAGTCCGAAAGACATGATACACTCTTCCGCAGGAAGGTGAGAGTATGTATCAATACGTCTTTTTTGATCTGGACGGCACTCTGACGGACTCCAAGGAGGGCGTGCTGGAGTGCGTGCGGTACGCCATCGAGGGCATGGGACGCCCCGTACCCGAGGGGGACCTGCTGAAATTCATCGGCCCGCCTCTCCAGGACTCCTTCATGCGCTACTGCGGCCTCAGCCAGGAGGAATCCCGGCGGGCCCTGGAGCTCTTCCGGGAGCGGTACGTCCCCGTGGGTCAGTTTAAAAACCGCCCGGCCCCGGGCATGGCGGAGATGATGGGCCGGCTGAAAGAGCGGGGCCTCACCCTGGCCCTGGCCTCCTCCAAAGCGGAGAACCAGTGCGTCCCCATCTGTGAGCGGTTCGGCTTCTCCCCCCATCTGGCGGTGATTGCCGGCAGCGCCGGCCAGCGGGACCAGAGCAAGGCGGAGATCATCCGGGAGGCCATGGGCCGCCTGGGGCTGACGGACCCCCGCCTATGTCTGATGGTGGGGGACCGGAAGTACGACGTGGAGGGCGCCAGGGCGTGCGGCATGGACTGCGTGGGCGTGGAGTTCTTCGGCTACGCGCCCCCTGGGGAGCTGGAGGCGGCGGGCGCCGCGGCGGTGGTCCGGACCGCGGCGGAGCTAGAGGCGTTTATTCTGGCCCGCAGCCAGCCGCGTACATAAATCCCAGAGCGGGAGGATTTCACGGCGGCTGTCTCTGCGGCATATGATATAACCCCGCGGCAGAGACGGTCGCCAGAGCCCTTTTGAGAAATGACCCGGGCAGGCCTGGGAACATTCAGCCGGCAAAACAGCGCCCGCCGGGAGGCAAATGCCTCCCGGCGGGCGCTTTCCCTTTAGGATTCCTGATTTTCCGCTCTGGCCGGTTCGATCTTGGACTGCTCGATCTTGGCGACCTCCTCCAGCGTCCAGCTCTCCTTGGTCAGGTCCGCCTCCATCACCGGGTCCACGGGCACGCCCAGATACATGCTGTTGCCCTGGGCGTAGGCGCCGGTGGTGACAGCGATCACCTGCCCGTAGATGTTCATCAGGGCGCCGCCGCTGCTGCCCTTGGAGATGTCCGCCGTATTCATGACACAGGGCCAGGAGTACCCGGGCACCTCCCGCTCCGTCGCGCTGACCACGCCCTCGCTGACAGCCAGACCGCCGCCCAGGGGATTGCCCAGAGAGTACACCCTGTCGCCGGGCCGGACGTCGGCGGTGCCCACCATCTCCAGGTATTTAAAACCGCTGGTGGTCCTGCCGTCAGTAGTGGTACGGGAGACCTTTACCACGGCGATGTCAATCTCCGGATCGTAGAAGAGGACCTTTGTGATGGGAAAGGTCTCCCCTGTGACAAGGGTGACCGTGCCGTAGATGCCGTCCTCAATGGAGTGGTAGTTGGTGACGGCCAGGCCATCTTCAGAGATGAAGAAACCGCTGGCGGTGGAGGAGGGGGTCCCCTTGTCCACATACTTCTGCTTCTCGTAGAGGTTGATGCGGAACACGGCGGCGGTGAGCCGGTCCGCGGCCTGGCGGGCCGTCAGGGCGGTCTCCATCAGGCCCAGGGCGTTGGCCGCGGCCCGAATGGCCGGGGTCCGCTCCACCAGGCGGCCGATCACCGTGGCGCTTCCGTCCTTGTAGGAAAAGGTCAGCGCGTCCACCGCGGACTGGTAGAGCTGCCCCCGGGTCAGTCCGCCGGCATATGTCCTGGCCGCCAGGCCGATCTGCCGGGCAAAGAGCGCGGCGGCGCCAACTGTGAAGTCACCATCCTTGTCACTATATCCCAGCATTCTCAGCAGGAAAGCAAACCAGGCGTTGGCGGTGACGGTGCTGTCGGGCCGGAACTCCGTCAGCGCCGCCCCGGTGGCCCAGCCCTGGTGGGCGGCGTAGGTAATCTCCGCGCTGGCCCAGGCGGGAACGTCCGCGAAGCCGGAGATCCAGGTGTCCGACGCCGCCTCCTTCCGCGCTCCGGCCAGGGCCACCAGCAGCACCACTGCCTGGGCCCGGGTGGCGGGCTCCTTCAATCCGTAATCGCCGGACGCGGCGGGCTCAATCAGCTCCAGCGTGGCCAGGGCGTCCGCCGCCCGGGCGGCCTCCCCCTGCAGGGCGGCGGCGGACGGCACAGCCCCCGCCAGCAGAACCAGAGCGCAAAACAGTGACAGGATTCTTTCTTTCATGATGTTCCTCCGAATTCAGGTGTAAAAGCGATGGCGTTGACCCGGCTCACGCCGTCAACGCCTCTTATTGTAGCACCAACCGGCCTCCGGCGCAAGAAAAAACAAAAGGCGCTCATGGAAATCTCTGCTCCCGCGCCGTCAACGGTCTGGACATCCGGGCCAAAACTTGCTATACTCATCACCAAACAGGGAGGTGAAACCTATGGCAGAGCAACTGGCGCGAGACCTGTGGCGGCTGGAGATTCCCCTGGAGGGAAGTCCCTTGAAGACCCTGAACAGCTATTTCATCCGAGGGGAGCGAAGCCTTCTCATCGACACCGGCTTTCGCTGGGACTCCTGCCGGCAGGCCATGGAGCGGCAGCTGGCGGAGCTGGGCGCGGACCGGGACCGGATGGACATCTTCGTCACCCATCTCCACAGCGACCACGTGGGCCTGGCCCCGGAGCTGATCCGGCCCGGATGCCAGATTCTCATCGGGGAGACCGACGGCCCCGGCGTGACGGACTACATGGACGACGCCTGCTGGCGGGATCTCTACGCCCGGTACATTTTGGACGGCTTCTCCCGGGAAGAGACGGACCGTCTCCAGTCCGGCAACCCCGCCCAGACGGCCGCTCCCGCCGCCTGGAGACAATACCGCTACCTGCGGGACGGGGAGGTCCTGTCCTACGGCGGGCACCCGCTGCGCTGTGTCCTGACCCCGGGCCACACCCCGGGCCACATGTGCCTGTACGAGCCGGAGGCGCAGTGGCTTTTTACCGGGGACCACATCCTGTTCCACATCTCCCCCAACATCTGCCGCTGGGCGTCCATGCCGGACGCCCTGGGCAGCTACCTGGAGAGCCTTCGGACCGTCCGGGACCTGCCTGTAACACTGCTGCTCCCCGCCCACCGGCGGGAGACCGGCGTCCTCCGGGACCGGGCGGACGAGCTCACCGCCCATCACCTGCGCAGAATTGAGGACGCCTGGCAGACCGTCCGGGAGAAGCCGGGGCTGACGGGATACGACATCGCCGGACAGATGCGCTGGAGAATCCGCAGCCGCAATTGGGCGGACTTCCCTCTGGAACAGAAGTTCTTCGCCGTGGGAGAGGCCCTGGCCCATCTGGACTATCTGGAGGTCCGGGGCCGGGTATTCCGCCGGAAAGAGCGGGGAAACTACCGCTACTTTGTAAGAGAATAAAGGAGCAGGCTGAAATGGAACTGAAAGAGATTTTAAGCAGGTGCGACCACACCCTGCTGTCTCAGACCGCCTCCTGGGAGGAGATTCGGGCCGTCTGCGGCGACGGCATGAAATACGGCTGCGCCAGCGTGTGCATTCCCGCCTCCTACGTGCGCCAGGCGGCGGACTACACAGGCGGGAAGCTGCCTGTCTGCACGGTCGTCGGCTTCCCCAACGGCTACGACACCACCGCAGCCAAGTGCTTTATGGCAAGAGACGCCGTGGAAAACGGCGCGGACGAGATCGACATGGTCATCAACCTCGGCTGGGTAAAGGACCGCCGTTGGGCGGACCTGCTGGCCGAGATTCAGGCCGTAAAGGCCGCCTGCGGCGGGAAGCTTCTCAAGGTCATCATCGAGTGCTGCCTTCTCACGGAGGAGGAGAAAATCCAAATGTGCAGGATCGTCACGGACTCCGGCGCGGACTATATCAAAACCTCCACCGGGTTCGGCGGAGGCGGCGCCACCCGGGAGGACGTGGCCCTGTTCGCCAGGCACATCGGTCCCCGGGTAAAGATCAAGGCCGCCGGAGGCATCGCCACCCTCCAGGACGCGGAGGATTTCATCGCTCTGGGGGCCTCCCGGCTGGGCACCAGCCGTATCGTCAAGGCCGTGAAGGCCATGGAGAAATAGCTCCACTTTGTAGAATCAACGTCGAAAAATACCCTCCGTTGTCGAACAATACGGCAGCGGAGGGCATTTTGTCAGCCCAAAACGTATCCCCGGAGAGCCAACGCCAGGCCGGCGGACAATAGGCCCTGGAGGAGCTTTCCCGCAAGGCAGCTCCGCAGCCGGAGACCACTGCCGTCCAGCACCGCCGCCGTCTGGCACAGCACCGACAGCCCGCCCCAGCCGGCGCAGCCAGCCGCCAGGACAAAGCCAAAGCCGTCCGCCGGCAGCAGCGGCGTCAGGGAAAAGAGCTCCGTCAGTCCCACCAGCAGCGGCCCCAGCCGTCCCCCCAGGGAGGCCAGGGGGGACGCCAGCACGTAGAAGAAGATCACAAAGGCGCAGACCGACAGCATCCCGGTCAGTCCCCCCCGGACGGCCTCCACCAGGGCGGCAAAGAGCGAGGGACCCCGGGAAGGAGAATTCCTTGTCACATACTGGGGAGGACCGCTCTCCCCGCTCCGGCGAAAGGCCAATCCCGTCAGCAGGGCGGCAAGAATGTGGATCAGCCACAGCCACACCCCCGCCCGGACGCTGCCGAACACCCCGGCCCCCAGCACGCTGATGAGAAACACCGGGTTGGAGTTGTTGCAAAAGGCCAGCAGCCGCTCCGCCTCTCCCCGGGTCAGCGCCCCCTCCTGGTAAAGGCGGGCCGCCGTCTGGGCGCCGATGGGATAGCCCCCCGCCAGCCCCAGCAGCAGCGCCGAGCTGGCGCATCCCGGCAGGCGGAACAGAGGCGTCATCAGCCCCGCCAGGTATGGCGAGACCAGCTCCCCAAATCCCAGAGACACCAGCAGAATGGACAGCACCAGAAAGGGAAACAGCGCCGGAATGACAGAACATCCGCAAAGGGCCAGGGCCTCCGCCGCCCGCTGCCGGATCTCCCCGGCCTCCGCCAGAAACCAGGCCAGCACGGCGCACAGGCCGGCACAGGCCAGCGCCCTCCATCGCGTTCTCATACACATCACCGCCCTACCCTATGCCGCCTGGGGGCGGCTTATGTCCGCCCCGCCACGGTTTTCAGTCAAGTTTTCGCCGGATGCCGCATAGGGTCACACAAGGGGTGAACTGCAAATGGAGCGAATTCGAAAAGACCGGGAGGGCGGCGTCCTCACCACGGTGGCGGAGCTGTTCGACCTGCCGGCGGACGTGGTGGCCGGACTGCCCAGGCTGGAGATGGTGGGCAGCCGCCAGCTGTATCTGGAGCACCACACCGGCATCCTCTCCTACTCGGACCAGCAGATTGACGCCAACACCGCCGGGGGCGTCCTGCGTGTAAAGGGAGAGCGGCTGACACTTCTGGCCATGACGGCGGGCGAGCTGCGGATCGGCGGACAAATCCAGTCCGTGGAGTGGGTGAGGTGAGGCCATGGTGACGGGAATCATCAACCGCCTCCGGGGCCAGGTCCGCCTCCGGGCGGAGAGCGCCTTTCCGGAGCGGATCCTGAACCTGTGCGGCGCCCGGGAGCTGGCCTTCTGGGACGTGGTGTGGGAGTCCCCCACCACCTTCACCTGCCGCCTCAGCCGGCGGGACTGGCACACCCTGCGCCAGGCGGCAAAGCATCTGGACTGTGACCTCACTGTGGTGGGCCGGGAGGGAGCGCCCTATTTTTTCTTCCGGTTCCGCCACAGGCAAGCCCTGCTGATCGGCCTGACTCTCTGCGCCACGGCGCTGTTTCTGGGCTCGTTCTTCGTCTGGGACTTTGTGGTGGAGGGCAATGAGACCGTGCCCACGGAGGAGATTCTGCGGGCGCTGGAGAAAAATGACGTTCACCTGGGCTCCTTTGGCCTGTCCCTGGAGGGAGAGAGCATCCGCAACCACGTGCTGCTGGACATTCCGGAGCTGAGCTGGATCACTGTCAACGTCTCCGGCTGCCGGGCCCACGTCCAGGTGCGGGAGCGGATTCCGGCCCCGGAGCGGCTGGACCGGCAGACCCCCTCCAACCTCATCGCCCGGCGGGCGGGACTGGTGCTGAAGGTCCGGGCGCTGGACGGCGTGGCGGCGGTGCAGCCGGGCACCGCCGTGACGGAGGACCAGCTGCTGGTCTCCGGCGTGGAGGACACGGACACCGTAGGCGCCCGGGTTCTGGCGGGAATCGGCAGCGTCACCGCCCGGACGTGGTACACGCTGACTGCCGCCATGCCCCTGGAGGCACCGGAAAAGCGGTACACCGGGGAGGAGAAGACGCTTCTCTCCCTGGTATTTGGCGTCCGCCGCATAAAATTCTTTTCAAACAGTAGCATCCAGGGGGAAAAATATGATAAAATAGTAAATAGGTACCCCCTGTCCCTCTTTGGCCTGCGGCTGCCGGTGACGGTGGTGACGGAGACCTGCCGCTTTTACGAGGCCGTGCCCAGCTCCCGGGCGGCGGCCGAGGCGGAGCGAACCGGGGAGGCGGTCTTGACCTCGTACCTCACCTCCATGGTGGAGCCCTACGGCGGCGTCAGCTCCACACTGTGCTCCTCCCGCCAAAAGGACGGCGTGCTGCTGGTAACGCTCTCGGCGGAGTGCGTGGAGGAGATCGGGGTTCGGGTACCCATCTATACGGAAGAACCGGGCCAAAGCCCGTGATACAGGAGTGAAGCCATTTGGAACAGAGAATCAGCATTGAGCGTCTGGAGCAGGCTGTGAATATTTTCGGCTCCTTTGACGAGAACATCCGCCTTTTGGAGCAGGAGTTCTCCGTCGCGGTGACCAACCGGGACGGAGAACTGCGGGTCAGCGGCGAGCCGGAGGACACCATGCCCGCCTGCAAGGCCATCCAGGCCCTGCTGACGCTCTCCAGCCGAGGGGAGTCCATTGGAGAGCAGAACGTGCGCTATGTCATTAATCTGGTGCGGGCGGGAAAGGAGGGCCAGATCGCGGAGCTCACCGGCGACGTTTTGTGCATCTCCGCCAAGGGCCGGCCCATCAAGCCCAAAACCATCGGCCAGAAGGAGTATATCCAGTCCGTGCTCAAGAACACCGTCACCATCGGCGTGGGCCCGGCGGGCACCGGCAAGACCTATCTGGCCGTGGCCGCCGCCGTCCAGGCCTTCCGGGACAAGCAGGTGAACCGCATTATTCTCACCCGGCCCGCCGTGGAGGCGGGAGAGCGGCTGGGCTTCCTGCCCGGGGATCTCCAGAGCAAGGTGGACCCCTACCTGCGGCCCCTGTACGACGCTCTCTTTGACATGCTGGGGGCGGAGACCTACCAGAAGTACCTGGAGCGGGGCAACATCGAGGTGGCTCCCCTGGCCTACATGCGGGGCCGAACCCTGGACGACAGCTTTATCATTCTGGACGAGGCCCAGAACACCAGCCGGGAGCAGATGAAGATGTTTCTGACCCGGCTGGGCTTCGGCTCAAAAATCGTCATCACCGGCGACGCCACCCAGATCGACCTGCCCGACGGCAAAACCTCCGGCCTGAAGGAGGCCATGCGGGTGCTGAAAAATGTGGAGGGCATCGGCATCTGCGCGCTGACCAACGCCGACGTGGTGCGCCACGTCATGGTCCAGCGGATTGTCCAGGCCTATGAGGACTACGAAAGCCGCGGAAGCCGGAAAGACGGGGGGCGGCGGAAATGAGACGGCACTATATTCCCGTCACATCCAGCGTTCCCGGCGTGAGCGAGAGCCAGACGGCCTTTATCCGCAAGGTCATCCGCTGCGCCCTGGCGGCGGAGGGCGTGGACTTCCCCTGTGAGGTGGACGTGCTTGTGACCAGCGACGCGGAGATCCACGCCCTGAACCGGGAGACGCGGCAGGTGGACAGGCCCACGGACGTATTGAGCTTCCCGGCCTTTGACCTCTCCCCCGGGGAACTGCCGAAGGCGGAGGACGCCGACCCCGGCACAGGGCTGGTGCCCCTGGGGGACATGGTGATCTCCATGGAGCGCGTGGCCGCGCAGGCAAAGGAATACGGACACTCCAACCGCCGGGAGCTGGCGTATCTTGTGGTGCACTCCGTACTCCACCTCCTGGGATATGACCACTTGGATGAGGGGCCCATGAAGGCGCAGATGCGGGAGCGGGAGGAGTCGATTCTCGCCGGATTGGGGATTCTCAGGTGAGGCGTTCCCCCGCCCGGGGAGACGGGGAGAGCCGGCCACAGCCG
Organism: uncultured Oscillibacter sp.; assembly: GCA_910585385.1. GTDB lineage: Bacteria > Bacillota > Clostridia > Oscillospirales > Oscillospiraceae > Oscillibacter. Next base: position 23,534 of record CAJUDV010000011.1, read on the forward strand.
GACCCGGCGGCGGATTCCTCCATCCCCGCCAGGGGCAAACTCACCTCCCCCGGCATAGGCTGTTCTTGAGGTGATTTACCATGACATTACTGCAAGACGGCTGCATCGCATTTCTCGCCGCCGTGGGCCTCACCACCGTAGTCTGGCTGGCGGCCGGCGCTATCTTCCATGCCGGCAGGCCCGCCATCCCGGGCCTGCTGCTGGTCCTCCCCCTGCGGGACGAAGCCCTGGCCATGGAGTCCGATGTGCGGGAGCTCCGCCGGGTCCAGGGCCAGCTGCCCGGGGCCAAGATCATCCTGGCGGACTGCGGCCTCACGCCGGACGCCCGCCAGCTTGCCCAGTATCTGGCGGGCCGTGGAAAAAATACCGAGCTGGCCGACGGCGGGGATTTGCAAATGAAGTGAGATAGAAGGTACAAAAGCCATGGAAGAACGAACCTGCTGCGAGGGGACCGTACATAGCGTCATCTTTCAAAATCCGGAAAACGGCTATACCGTTCTCCGCCTCCTGACGCTGGAGGGGGAGGTGATCACCGTGGTGGGGTGCATCCCCTGCGTGGCCCCGGGGGAACATCTGTCGGCCTGCGGCCTTTGGGAAACCCACCCCCAGCACGGGGAGCAGCTGCGGGCAACAGAGCTGGAGCGGTCACTGCCGGAGGACGAGGAGGAGATCTTCAGCTACCTCTCCTCCGGCATCTGTAAAGGCATAGGTCCCGCCACCGCCCGGCGCATTGTGGAGCGGTTCGGGATCGAGACGCTGGATGTTTTGGAGCGGGAGCCGGAGCGGCTGAGCACCATCAAAGGCATCACCGCCAAAAGGGCCCAGGAAATCGCCGAGGGCTTCCGGCAGCACATGGGGCTGCGGCGGCTGATGGCCTTTCTGGCCCAGTACCAGCTGCCGCCGGTACTGGCCATGCACCTGCGGCGGCTGTACGGCGGCGGGGCGCTGGAGATGGTGCGGGAAAATCCCTACCTGCTGGCAGGCGACGGATGGGGCGTCGCCTTCTCCGCCGCCGATGAGATCGCCATGAGCTTGGGGCTGTCCGCCGACAGCGGCTGCCGGGTGGAGGCGGCGGTACTCTACGAGCTGGGCCACAACGAGAACAACGGCCACGTATTTCTGCCCAGGGACAAGCTGCTAAACGCCACCTGCCGCCTGCTGGACTGCGGCGGCGAGCCCGTGGAGACCGCCCTGGACACCCTGATCCAGCGGGGAGAGGTGGTGCAGGAACACGTGGCCAGGGTGGACGCCTGCTACCTCCGGCGGCTGTGGGAGGCGGAGCTGTCCGCCTGCGCGCGGCTGAATCTCCTGCTGGCGGCAGAGGCCGACGAGAGCCGCTCCGCGGAGCGGACCGTCCGGGAGATTGAACAGGAGCAGGGCGTCACCTACGCCCCCCAACAGCGCCAGGCGGTGGAGCTGGCGGCCAGGGAGGGTGTGCTGATCCTCACCGGCGGCCCCGGCACCGGCAAAACCACCACCGTGCGGGGCATTGTGGCCCTGTTCCGGCGGATGGGGCTGGACACGGTGCTGGCGGCTCCCACAGGCCGGGCGGCCAAGCGCATGAGCGAGCTGACGGATATGGAGGCCCAGACCATCCACCGTCTGCTGGGGGTAAAACGGGATGAAAACACCCGGGAGCCCGTGTTCTCCAAGACGGAAAAGGAGCCCCTGGAGGCAGACGCGGTGATTGTGGACGAGATGAGCATGGTGGACCTGCCCCTGTTCTCCGCCCTGCTGCGGGCTTTGCGGCCAGGCACCCGGCTGGTGCTGGTGGGGGATGCGGACCAGCTGCCCTCCGTGGGGGCGGGAAACGTCTTCTCCGACCTGATCCGCAGCGGACGGATGGAAACGGTGTTTCTGCGGGAGGTCTTCCGCCAGGCGGAGCAGTCCGCCATCATCCGCAACGCCCACGCCGTAAACCTGGGCCAGCCCCCCCAGCTCACCAACGACCAGGGGGACTTCTTCTTCCTCTGCCGCAGGGAGGCAGAGCGCGCCGTCTCCACGGTGGTAGAGCTTTGCAAAAGCCGCCTGCCGGACAACATGGGCATTCCCTCCAGCCAGATTCAGGTACTCTCCCCCATGCGCAAGGGTCCCAGCGGCACCATCCGCCTTAACAGCCGCCTTCAGGACGCTTTGAATCCCAACGCGCCGGACAAGCGGGAGCTTCTCTGGGGTGAGCAGCTGTTCCGGGAGGGGGACCGGATCATGCAGACCCGCAACGACTACGACGTAATCTGGGAAAAAGAGGACGGCGCCGCGGGCAGCGGCGTCTTCAACGGGGACATGGGGAAGATTGTGAGAATCGACCCCTCCGGGGAGATTTTGGAGCTGGCCTTTGACGACGGGCGGCGGGCCGTCTACGGCATAGAGCAGCTGGGCGAGGTGGAACTGGCCTACGCTGTCACAGTCCACAAGGCCCAAGGCAGCGAGTACCGCTGCGCGGTGCTGGCGGCCATGCCCTCCGCCCAGACTCTGATGGTGCGGGGAGTGTTGTACACCGCCCTGACCCGGGCCAGAGAGCTGCTGGTGGTGGTGGGAGACGACGCCGTCCTCCGGACCATGGCGGCCAATGACCGCCAGCAGCGGCGGTACTCGGGCCTGCGGTGGCGGCTGGCCCACAGCGGAAAAGCAGCCGGCAATATTGACAAAGCCGGTCAAAAAACCTAGAATATAATAGGTATAAAATGGGAATTTTTGCCGGACGCCGTGAGACAGAGAGGAGCGTGGAGCATGGACATCCTGCAAAGCATCATGGAGGCCTCCTCCCAGGCCATGTTCACGCTGGACCGGGAGGGCACCATCACCCACATCAACCAGCAGACCAAGGACTACTTCGGCCTGTTCAACCACAGCCAGTACTCCCACGGCCCCGGGCGGCTGGAGCCTGGGGATCTGGTCATCATCGCGGATACCTCCATCGGCTCCGACGACGGAAATCTGGCCCCCGCGGACCTGGAGCGGCTGAACATCCGGGACCGGAAGCTCCGGGCCGGAGACCGCATCGCGGCGGTGGGCTGCTACGACACGCCGGACAGCACCCCAGCGTACAAGTTCCTGCCCGGCGGCGACTCGGCCACCCTGGAGCTGTCTACCGTCTGGCGGGACATCCCTATCCGGGTCTTCATGGACAGCAAGGAGACCTCCGTTGCCGTGGGGGAGACCACCTATACCATGGACTACTTCTGGTGCATTGGGCAGATGGTGGTGCTGGACGGCGAAACCGGCCAGGTGAAGTTCTGGGAGGAGAAGGGCTACTCCGCCCGGAAAGAGGGCATCGGCAGTCTGCTGCGGGGCGCGCCCTTCACCGGCAAAAGCCCCGGCTCCGAGATCAAGGTGACAGGGTACTACTTTCGGGAGTTCTTTGAGGGGGCGCTGTTCGAGCGGCACCTGGACCAGGTGATGACCGGCCAGGCCCCGGAGTTCCGGGACATCCCCTGTGAGATCAACGGCTACGAGCTGGTGGCCTCTATTCTGCCCGTCACAGACGGCGGCGGAGCCTTCAGCGGCGTCATTGTAAAGTTCCGGAATATCAAGGATATACGCGTCACCATCCAGGAGCGGAACAATGCCATCAAGTCCGCCGAGCGGCGCTACCGGGAGCGTGAGCAGGCCGCCCGGCCAGAGGAGAGCGATTTTGCCGCGCTCTTCGGCGGCGGGACCGCCACGGCGGAGATCCGTCACCGGGCCTACAAGCTCTCCCAGCTGGACTGCAACGTACTCATCACGGGGGAGAGCGGCACCGGCAAGAGCTACATGGCCCGAGCCTTCTCCCAGGCCCAGCCCCGAAAGGGGGCCTTTGTCACCGTGGACTGCTCCACCATCGCCCCCTCCCTCTTTGAGAGTGAGATGTTCGGCTACGCCGGCGGCGCCTTCACCGGCGCGGACCCCAAGGGCCGTGCCGGGTTCTTTGAGGAGGCGAACGGCGGCACCATCTTTTTGGACGAGATCGGCGAGATCCCCTTGGACATCCAGGCAAAGCTCCTGCGGGCCATTCAGGACAAGGTGGTCTGCCGGGTGGGGTCCACCCGGCTCATCCCCGTGGACGTGCGCATCCTGGCCGCCACCAACTGTAACCTGCGGGAAAAGGTTGCCGCCGGTCAATTCCGGCAGGACCTGTACTACCGCCTCAGCGCCTTCTCCCTGGAGCTCCCCTCCCTGCGGAACTGTCAAGAGGACGTCTACTTTCTCATCGATCACCTGATGGAGAAGATTATCCAAAAATACAACATGCCCAAAAAGGTGCTCTCCGGGGAGGCCGTGAACAAATTGCTGGCCTACGACTGGCCGGGAAACATCCGGGAGCTGGAAAACGTGCTGGAGAGCGCCGCGGCCCTCTCCGAGTCCGATATTATCTACGCCGAGCACATCCCCCTGGAACAGACCCACGTCCATATGACCCTCCGCCAGCGCCTGCGGCGGGAGGAGGAAAAAATTATCCGCCAGACCCTGGCACAATGCGGCGGCAGCCGCGCCCAGGCCATGGAGCGTCTTGGGCTGTCCAAAACCGTATTCTACGGCAAGCTGAAGGAGTATCAGATCGAATAATGGCGCTTCGCCTTCCGCCAAGAGTTCTGATTTCAGGAATTAAGGTTCTGAAATCAGAACTCTTTCTCTTTTCATTTGGCCAAGTCCGGTAATAAGTCTGATAAAATCCGGAAAAACTCTGTTATATACTCAAAATATCCCACTCCGGTTTTGTGACATTCGACACTTTTCGTCTCTTTTCCCGTTTTGGCACGCTGCTTGCTTTCTATTTTCAGCAGCAAAATCCAAACCGCAAGGCAGGGCTTCCCCGTCGGGGTCCGGGCACGCGTCCCGGAAAATCAACCAACATCAACCAGACCACTTGCAAAAGAGAGAAACTGAGAGGAGTCATTATGGACAAGAAAGTTGTCGCGAAAAACTACCGGTTCCTGGCCATCATGCTGGGCGCCATGGTGCTGGGCTGTGTCGCGGGCTGGATCTGGCCCGCCACGGAGGAAAGCGCCGGAATCACCGTTATCAAACCCCTGGGCACCGTGTTCATCAACATGATGTTCTGCGTGGTAGTGCCCCTGGTGTTTGCCTCCATCGCCGGGTCTGTGGCCAACATGCGCAGCCGCAAGCGGGCCGGCAAGATCATGGGCACCACCGTGCTGACCTTCGTCATCACCGGCGCCATCGCCGCCGTCATCATGTTCGCCCTCATGAAGATCTTTCCCCCGGTGCTCACCCCCTGGACGGAGCTGCCCACCGAAGAACTGGGCGAGTATGCCTCCATCTCTGACATGATCGTCAACTTCTTCACTGCCAGCGACTTTGTGGGCCTGCTGAGCCGCAGAGCCATGCTGCCGCTGATCGTGTTCTCCGTACTCTTCGGCTTTGCCACCAACCTGGCCGGCGGCCCCGACAGCATCATCGGCAAGTGGCTCAGCGGCCTCACCGACGTGATGATGAAATTCGTGCAGATCATCACCTACTACGCCCCCATCGCCTTCTTCGCCATCTTCGCCGACCTGATGTCCACCTACGGCTCCGCCATCACCGAGTCCTACGGCCGGGCCATGGTGGTGTACTATCCCCTGTGCTTCATCTACATCTTCACCGCCTTCCCCCTGTTCGCCTGGTTTGGCGGCGGTAAGCACGGCGTCAAGACCATGTTCAGCCACATCGCCAAGCCCGCGGTGGTGTCCCTGGGCACCTGCTCCTCCGTGGCCACCATCCCCACCAACCTCACCGAGGCGGAGGAGACCGGCATCTCCAAGGACGTGGCGGAGATGGTCTGTCCCCTGGGCGCCACCATGCACATGGACGGCTCCTGCTTTAGCTGCGTGCTGAAAATCGCCTTTGTCCTGGGCGCTCTGGGCCAGGACTTCAGCTGGGGAATGCTGATCCCCGTAGTCCTGGTGGCGGTGCTCAGCTCCGTGGGCATGAGCGGCGTCCCCGGCGGCGGCTACATCGGCGAGTATATCATCTGCTCCATCTTCTTCCCCCAGCACATTGAGATTGCCTTCCCCATCCTGGTGGCCATCGGCAACCTGGTTGACCCCCCGGCTACCATGATTAACTCCGCCGGCGACTACGTGGTCTGCTACATCGTCTCCCGCTTTGCCGACGGCAAGGACTGGCTGGACAAGGCCATCGCCAAAAAGGCCGGCAGCTGACAGAGCGTACCCCCTTTTCTCCCCCCTTGCGGGCATGGGCGGGGCCAGGGTCTGGTTGAGCCTTGGCCCCCGTCCATCCCCCCACCCGGCTCCATGGGGCCCTGTTTGAAAACTGCCGAAGCGCCGCCCTGAGACGCCCCTTCCACGGTTTTCAAACAGGACCCGCACAAAAGAGAAAGGAAGCACCCTATGATCTGTGACAACATCACCGCGGCCGACAACGGTCATCTCCTCTTCGCCGGACAGGATACGGTGGACCTGGCCAAGCAGTACGGCACGCCCCTGTATCTGATGGACGAGGACCGGATCCGGGAAAACTGCCGGGTCTACACCGCCGCCTTCCGCAAGCACTTCGGCGGCCGGGCCCGTCCCCTCTATGCCAGCAAGGCCCTCTCCTGCAAGCGGATCTACGAGATTATGCGGGAGGAGGACATGGGCATCGACGTGGTGTCCTCCGGCGAGATCTACACCGCCCTCCAGGCGGGCTACGACCTGAGCCGGGCCTACTTCCACAGCAACAACAAGACCGACGAGGACATCCGCTTCGGCCTGGACCACGGCATTGGCTGCTTCGTGGCCGACAACGTGGAGGAGATCAAGGTCATTGAGGCCGAGGCCGCCGCCCGGAACATCCGTCAGAGCGTCCTCCTACGCCTCACCCCCGGCATCGACCCCCACACCTACGAGGCCATCGCCACTGGCAAAGTGGACTCCAAATTCGGCAGCGCCATTGAGACCGGCCAGGCGGAGGAGATCACCGCCTTCACCTTGAAGCAGCCACACGTGGACTTAGCGGGCTTCCACTGCCATGTGGGCTCCCAGGTCTTCGCCGAGGACGTCTTCGAGCGGGCCGCCGTCATCATGCTGGAGTTCACGGCGGACATGAAGAGAAAATACGGCTATATGGCCCGCCAGCTGGACCTGGGCGGCGGCTACGGCGTGCGCTACGTGGAGAGCGACCCCTTCCTGGACGTGGACACCAAGGTGGGCGAGGTGGCCGCGGCCATTCACGAGACCTGCCGGCGGCTGGGCATTGAGATGCCGGAGATCCACATGGAGCCCGGCCGGAGCATTGTGGCCGATGCGGGCATGACCCTCTACACCGCCGGCACCGTCAAGCGTATCCCCGGCTACAAGAACTACGTCTCCGTGGACGGCGGAATGCCGGACCACCCCCGTTTCGCCCTGTACGGCTCCCTGTACACCTGCCTGCCGGCCAACAAGATGAACGAGGCCGCAGACTTTCAGTGCTCTGTGGTGGGCCGCTGCTGCGAGAGCGGCGACATCCTCCAAGAGCACGTAAAGCTCCCCGCCAGTGTGGGCCGGGGGGATATCCTGGCGGTGTGCACTACCGGCGCATACCACTACTCCATGGCCTCCAACTACAACCGTCTGCCCCGCCCGCCCATCGTCATGCTGCGGGGCGGGAAGGAGAGCTATGTGGCCGTCCGCCGGGAGTCTTTTGAAGACCTGTGCCGCAACGACCTGTAATCGAAAAATCAAGACGCCCCGGCCAGCTTTTCGCTGGCCGGGGCGCTGTTTTTTCCGGGGATCAGAGCCCGCTCAGGCCGTGATCAGCTGAGGATGCTCCAGCAGGTACTGGAGGTCCTTGAAGACCTTCCCCGCCTCCAGGCCGTCCACCACCCGGTGATCAAAGGTCAGATAGACCCACATCATGCTCCGGGGGACCAGGGTCCCCTCCGGACCGAAGGCCGGCTTTTTCACCGCCCGGCCAAAGCCGAAGATTCCCACCTCCGGCGGGTTCAGAATGGGAGTGGACATGTCAATGGGGAACATGCCCACGTTGGACACGGTGCAGGTGCCGCAGCCCTGCTCGCCGCCGCGGAGCTGTTTGTCCCGGGCCCGCTGGCCCAGGTCTCTGGCTGCCAGGCTCAGCTCCGCCAGGGTCAGCGTATCCGCGTTTTTGATGACAGGCACCATGAGGCCGCCCTCCGTGGCCACCGCCAGGGAGAGGTGGACGTGCCTGTGGGTGTACAACGTCTGCCCGTCAAAGGTGGCGTTCACCGTGGGATGCTTTTTCAGCACCTTGCAGACGGCCATGCAGAGGAGGTCGTTCACCGTCACCCGGCAGCCCAGATAGGCCTCCGCCTCCACGTACTTCTGCCGCAGGGCCAGCAGGTCCGTCACGTCCACCTCGCACATGGCGGTGCACTGGGCGGACTGCTGGAGGCTGGCCATCATGTTCCGGGCGATGGTCTTGCGGACGCCGGTCCAGGGGATGGCGGTGACCTCGTCCTCCACTGCCGCCGCTGCGGCGGGGACGGCCTTTTTCCGGGACTCCAGATAGGCCGTCACATCCCTGGCGGCAATGCGCCGCCCGTCGGGTCCGCTGCCGGCGGGAACGTCCCTGAGGTCGACGCCGGCCTCCCGGGCCATTTTCCGGGCAAGGCCCGTGGCCCGGACGCGGCGCTGTCCCTGAGATACGGTCTCTGCCGCCGCGGCCGCCTGGACAGGCGCCGCCGGGGGAGCTGGGGACGCCGCAGGCGCGGGGGCGGCCGCCGTGTCCGGAGCGCCGCCGCCCATCAGGGCGTCGTACTCCTCTCTGGTCTCCGTGACCCAGGCGATGGGTCTGCCCACCTCCACGGTCTCCCCGGCAGCCTCCAGGATGTGGAGATAGCCGCCGTGGACGCTCTCGTACTCAATAGTGTTCTTCTCGTTCTCATACTCCATGATGGCGTCGCCCTTTTGGATGAGGGCGCCCTCGGAGACCTTCCACTCGCTGATGGTGCCCTCCACCATGGTCAAGCCCGCCTTTGGCATCGGGATGTCAATACGCATCGGTTTTCCTCGCCGCCGGAATACGGGGTCTCCCCCTCCGGACGGCTCCTCCTTCCTGATTGTTCCTCTCCGCCACGGCGCTCACTTCATCATAGCCCGGACGGAATCGCAGATGCGCTCCACGTTGGGAATGGCGTGCTTCTCCATGGGGATGTTGTAGGGCATGGGCACATCCAGGGCCGCAACACGGACCACGGGGCCGTCCAGCTCATCGTACTGCTCCTCCTGGAAGCGAGCAGCCAGCTCCGCGCCAATGCCGGCGGTCTTGCCGCTCTCCTCCACAATGGCAGCCCGGTGGGTCTTTTGGATGGAGCGGTAGATGGTCTCCGTGTCCAGGGGGGCCAGGGTCCGGGGGTCAATGACCTCCACCTCAATGCCCTCGGCGGAGAGCTTTTCCGCCGCCTCCAGGGCCCGGGGCACCATCAGCCCCACAGCCACCAGCGTCACGTCACGGCCGGGGCGCTTCACGTCCGCCACCCCTAAGGGGATGGTGTAGTCACTCTCATACACGTCGTCGGCAATGTCCTGCTTTGCCTGATAGAGCTGCTTGGGTTCGCAGAAGAGAACCGGATTGTCCGACCGGATGGCGGATTTCAGCAGGCCCTTGGCGTCATAGGCGCAGGAGGGGGTGACAATGGTCAGTCCCGGGGCGTGCATAAAGAGGCTCTCCACCACGTTGGAGTGCTCGCTCCCCGCGCCGTTGGACGCGCCTGAGGCGCACCGGATCACCAGGGGCAGCTTGTACTCCGGCCCGTGCATATACCGCCACTTGCCCACCAGGTGAAAAATTTCCGTAAACGCCACCATGGTAAAGTCGGCATACATCAGCTCCACGCAGGGCCGCAGGCCGGTGATGGCCGCGCCCACGGCGGAGGCTACGATGGCGGTCTCCGCGATGGGGGTGTTCCGGACCCGCTTGGGGCCGAACTCCTCCAGGAGGCCCCGGGTCTCCCCAAAGATGCCGCCAAACTCCGCCACATCCTCGCCGTAGACCACGATTTTGCCGTCCCGGCGCATCTCTTCCTTCAAAGCGTCGTTAATGGCCTTTACATATGGAACCTTCATCTCATTCTCCCCCCTTCTCAGGCGTACAGCCCGTCATAGATCTCGTCCGGCGTCATCGAGGGCGCGGCCTCCGCCTGGGCAATGGCGGACTCCATTTCCGCGTCAAAGGCGGTCCGCCGCGCCGCGGCCTCCTCCGCCGTCAGCACGCCCTGCTCCGCCAGCATGGCCTCCAGATTCTTCACACAGTCCCGGTTCTCCATCCACTCCCTGGCGGCTGCGGCGGGACGGTAGGCGCACTGGTCGCCCTCGAAGTGGCCTCTCCAGCGGTAGTCCTTGCACTCCAGCACCGCGGGACCCTTGCGGTCGCGGACATACTCGCTCATCTCCTTTGCCGCCTCGTACACCGCCAGCACATCGGTGCCGTCAGTCACCCGCGCGGGCATGCCGTAACCCGCGGCCCGGTCCGCCAGGGCGTTTTCCACGGGGATGCTGGTAGAGACGTGGGTGGAGATGGCGTACTGGTTGTTCTCACAGATAAACAGCACCGGCAGTTTCCAGGCCGCCGCCAGGTTCATGGCCTCATACACCGGCCCGCGGCTGGAGGTGCCGTCGCCCATGAACATGTAGACGATATTGTCCCGGCCTTCCATGTCGATGGTCAGGGCCGCGCCCACAGCCACGCCGGCGTCGCATCCCAGCGTGCCGGACATGCCCAGCACGCCGGTACGCAGCTCGCCAATGTGGAGACTGCCGCCCCGGCCGCCGGAGTTGCCCGTCTTTTTGGCCAGCAGCTCGCCGAAGAACATCTCCAGCGGCGTCCCCAGCATCCGGGGCATGGCGGTGGGACGGTGGGTCAGCTTGAAGTAGTCCCCCGGTTTCCGGGTGGACAGCGTGCCCACGTAGGTCGCCTCCTGGCCCACGCCGCTGTGGACGTGGCCCGGCACCCGGCCCTGGGCGTAGAGGTCCTTCATCTTCTCCTCCAGGAGACGGGTCTCCAGCAGATTTCTGTGGATCTCCAGCAGGAATTCCTTGGAATATTGCATCAGCATAGCCTCCTTGTCTATTCGATTCTCAGGGGATCAGCAGCATCTTTCCCGGTGCGCCGCCCTGAATGGCCGCCAGGGCGTCCTCAAAGCCCTCCAGGGGATACCGCCCGCCTATCACCGGCTCCAGGGAGAAGCCCGGAGACTGCAAAATCTCCATGCAGTCGTCCCAGGTGGCGAACATCTGCCGCCCGGAGACGCCGGTGTACTGGATCTCCCGGTAGATGATGTCCTCGGTGAGGTTCACGGGGATCTCCCCGCCGGGCAGTCCCACGGAGACCATCCGGCCCCCCTTCCGCAGGGCCCGCAGCCCCGCCACGATGGCCCGGCCGCTGCCGGTGATGTCAATGGCGGCGTCCGCCCCCGGGCCGTTCGTCTCCCGGCGGACGGCCTGGATGATGTCCTCCTCGGCGCTGTTGACGGTGACGTCAGCCCCCATGACCTCCGCCAGCTTCAGCTTCTCCGGCAGGATGTCGCAGGCGATGACCCGTTTGGCCCCGTGGGCCTTGCAGGCCCCGACGACCATCAGTCCGATGGGGCCGCAGCCGCTGACCAGCACGGTCTTGCTCCGGACCTCCGCCTTCTCCACACCGTGGACGCCGGCGCCCATGGCCTCCAGCATAGCCCCCATCTCATAGGAGACGCCGTCGCCCAGGCGGACGATACAGTCCTTGGGCACCGGGGCGTACTCAGCGAAGGCCCCCGGCTCCGTGACGCCGAAGAGCCTCATATTCTCGCAGATGTGGCGCCGGCCGTTTTCACACTGGAAGCAGCGGTTGCAGGGGATATGGGTCTCTACAGAGATCCGGTCCCCCACCTGCCAGCCGGTGACGTTTTTCCCCACCTCCACGATCTCTCCGGCGGTCTCGTGGCCAAAGACGATGGGCAGGTTCTTCATCCGGTTGGCGGCCCACTCGTTCCAGCCGTAGATATGCAGGTCCGTTCCGCAGATGGCGGAGGCGCAGACACGCATCAGCACCTCGTCCTCCCCGATCCGGGGAATGGGGAGGTCCGTCCGGTATTCCGCGCCCCTGCCGGGCGCTGTTTTGCGGACTCCGCGCATGGTTCCCTCCATGGCAGGGCACTCCTTCCTTCTTTGAAAAGAGCCCCGAAGGTATCGCTATCTTCGGGGCACAGCTTGTGAAAAATCCTTTTCCACAAGCTGTGCGGGATTCTCAGAACTTTAAAAAGTTCTGAGAATTCCTGATTCAATCGGCGCAGGGAACCCCTCCTGGGTTCCCCGCACACACCCCTCCTTCCCGTCAAAGCAGTCTTTACGTTTTTAACGCAGAGCCCCGAAGGTATCGCTATCTTCGGGGCTCTTTGCTGTCGTAACGGGCTTTTCAGCCGTTTACTTGTTGGAGGTGTGAATGGCCCGCTTCTCCGCGTGGAGGGCGGCCTCCCGCATGGTCTCGGTGACAGTGGGATGGGAGTGAATGGTGTTGATGATCTCGTCCAGGGTCATCTCCTCGCCGATGGCCAGCGCCCCCTCGGCGATGAGGTCCGTGGCCCGGGGCCCGATGATGTGCATGCCCAGAATCTCGCCGTACTCCTTGCCGGCGATGATCTTCACCAGGCCCTCGCCTCCGTTGAGGATGAGGGCTTTTCCATTGGCGCTCATGGGGAACTTGCCCACCTTGTACTCCAGCCCCTGGGCCTTGCACTGCTCCTCGGTGAGACCCACAGAGGCGGCCTCCGGCTCGATGTAGACGCAGGTGGGGTTGGTCTTCTCGTCGTAGTACGCCTCGTGGCCGCAAATGTTCTCCGCCGCCACCTCGCCCATGGCGCTGGCGGTGTGGGCCAGCTGGGCTCTGCCGAACACGCAGTCGCCGATGGCGTACACCCCGGGGACGCTGGTCTCCATCTTGTCGTTGACGATGATCCGGCCCCGGTCGTTGTCAATCTTCCCCGCCTCCAGGTTCAAGCTGGCGGTGTTGGCCCGGCGGCCGATGGCAACCAGCACCTTCTCCGCCTCAAAGCTGACGGTCTCGCCGGCTTTGTTCTTGCAGACCACCTTCGCGCCTACCGGGCTGGCCTCCACGGACTGCACGGGGCACTCCAGGTGGAACTCCATGCCCATCTTCTTCATGTGGGCCACGCCGATCTTGGTCAGGTCGCCGTCCAGCATGGGCAGCATGTGGTCCATGGCCTCCACCACGGTGATCTTGGTGCCGAAGGCCGCGTAGGCGCAGGCCAGCTCCAGGCCGATGACGCCGCCGCCGATGACCACCATGCTCTTGGGCAGGGCCTCCAGACTCAGCGCGCCGGTGGAGTCGATGCAGTTGGGGTTCTCCTTGATGCCGGGGATGGGGGGAACGGAGTTGACGGACCCGGTGGCCACGATGATGGCGTCCGCCGTCATCTCCTCGGCGGAGCCGTCGGGCTTCTTCACGGAGATCTTCTTCTCCCCGATAAAGCTGGCCTCGCCGTCCACTTTCTTCACCTTGTTCATCTTAAGAAGGCCGGCCACGCCGGAGGTCAGCTTCTTGGAGATCTCGTTTTTGTGGGCGATGACCTGGGGGAAGTTGACCTTCACACCCTCCACCTCCACGCCGATCTCCCTGCCCTGATTTCTAATGTCCTCCACCAGCTCGGCACTGTGGAGCAGGCACTTGGTGGGAATGCAGCCCACGTTCAGGCAGGTGCCGCCCAGGTACTGCTTCTCAACAACCGTCACCTTGGCCCCCAGCTGGGCGGCCCGGATGGCGGCCACATAGCCGCCGGGGCCGCCGCCGATGACGATGACGCTCGTGTCACCGGCGGGCTTTGCAGGCGCCGCAGGCGCGGCAGTTGCCGCGGCAGCGGCGGGGGCCGCCGCCAAAGGGGCTCCGCCTCCCACGGCCTCGCCGCCAGAGAGGCTCTCTCCGGGCCGGCCGATCCAGGCCAGGGTGCCCTTTACGGGCACGTCCTCGCCCTCCTGGGCCACGATCTTCAGCAGGGTGCCCTCCGCCTCGCTGGCCACCTCGTTGGTCAGCTTGTCGGTGGTGATCTCCAGGATCACGTCGCCAACTTTCACGGCGTCGCCCTCGTGCTTGATCCACTTGGAGACGGTGCCCTCCTCCATAGTCAGCCCCAGCTGGGGCATTTTCACTTCAAAAGCCATTGGTGCTTCCTCCTAATCAGAGCAGAATGCTCATGGGCTTCTCCAGCAGATCCCGCAGGTCCATCTCAAACTTGGCCACAACGGACCCATCCAGCAGACGGTGGTCCAGCGTGCAGGAGAGGCGCATGACCTGCTTCTTGAAGAGCTTGCCCTCGTCGTCCATGTCCAGCTCGTCGTGAATAGCGCACACGCCCAGAATAGCGGCGTCGGGCTGGTTGATGATGGGGGTGAAGGTCTCGATGCCGAACATGCCCAGGTTGGACACGGTGAAGGTGGAGCCCTTGTACTCGTCGGCCCCCAGCTTGTTTTCCTTGGCCCGGGTGGCCAGATCCTTGGCGGCGGCGGACAGGGCGTCCAGGCTCAGCTTGTCGGCGTCCCGGATGACGGGGACGATGAGGCCCGCGTCCAGCGCCACGGCCATGCCCAGGTTCACGTGGGCCCGCTGGATGATCTGGTCGCCGTCCAGGCTCACCAGCATCTCGGGGTGCTGGCGCAGGCACTTGGCGGTGGCCTTCAAAACGAGGTCGTTGACGGAGTACTTCTTGCCGGTCTCCGCCAGCAGCATCTTGCGGAACTTCATCAGGGCGGTGACGTCCACCTTAATGTTCTGGGTCACCGGCGGGATCTCGTTGTGGGAAGCCCACATCCGCTGGGACACCACCTTGCGCATCCCTGCCAGCTTGATGACGGTGTCGCCCTCCATCAGCTCCAGGGACCCGGCCTTGGGCGCCGGAGCGGGAGCGGCGGCTGCCTCAACGGCGGCAGGAGCGGCGGTCTTAGGCGCGTTGGCGGCGGCCAGAATATCCCTCTGGGTGATCCGGCCGGAGGAGCCGGAGCCGGCGATGCCGGTGTAGTCCACACCCAGCTTGGCCGCGGTCTTCCGGGCCAGGGGGGAGATGCGGATTCTTGCGCCGCCCGCGGCGGCCACGGGAGCCGGTGCGGCGGCAGGAGCGGCAGGAGCGGCCGCAGCCGCGGGGGCCGCATCGGGGGCAGGCGCGGCCGCGCCGCCCACAGCCTCTCCGGGCTGGCCGATATAGGCCAGGAGGCCCTTCACAGGGACGTCCTCTCCCTCCTGGGCCACGATCTTCAAAAGAACGCCGTCGTGCTCGCTGGCGACCTCGTTGGTGAGCTTGTCGGTGGTGATCTCCAGAATCACGTCGCCGGTCTTCACCTCGTCCCCCTCGTGCTTGATCCAGGCGGAGACGGTGCCCTCCTCCATGGTCAGGCCCAGCTGGGGCATCAGTACTTCAAAAGCCATGATTCACCCTCCTCACTTGTTCAGCACGCGCTTGACGGCCTTGACGATGTCGTCGGGATGGGGGAAGTTCTGATCCTCCAGCACGGGGCTGAAGGGAGAGACGATGTTCAGCCCGCACAGGCGCTCCACGGGGGCGTCCAGCTCGTCGAACAGCTCCTCGGCGATCTCCGCGGAGATCTCGCCGGCGTAGCTGCCCCGCTTGACCTCCTCGGACACGATCAGCACGTTGTGGGTCTTGGCAACAGACGCCCTGATGGCCTCCCAGTCGACGGGCACCAGGGTCCGCAGGTCCAGCACCTCCACGTCGATGCCCTCGGCGGCCAGCTTCTCAGCGGCCTCCATGGAGAAATTCACCTCACGGCTCCAGGTGATGATGGTGAGGTCCTTGCCCTCCCTCTTCACGCTGGCCTTGCCGATGGGCACCAGGTAGTCCTCGTCCTCGGGGATCTCCTCCTTGCGGGCGTACAGCAGCTTGTGCTCGAACACCACCACGGGGTCCGGGTCCCGGATGGCGGACTTAATGAGGCCCTTGGCGTCGGCGGCGGAGCAGGGGGCCACCACCTTGAGCCCCGGGAAGTGGCAGATCATGCCCTCCAGGGACTGGGAGTGCTGGCCGGCGTTGCGGCGGCCGGAGCCCATGGGCATCCGCAGCACCAGGGGGATGGAGCACTGTCCGCCGGACATGTACTTCATCTTGGCAGCCTGGTTCAGCAGGGGATCGGCGCACTCCGTCACGAAGTCGTCGTACATCAGCTCCACCACGGGGTGCATGCCCCGCATGGCGGCGCCCACGGCCATGCCCATGAACCCCTCCTCGGAGATGGGGGTGTCGATGACGCGGTTGGGGCCGAACTCCTCCAGAAAGCCGGTGGTGATGGCGAACACATTGCCCATAACCGCCATGTCCTCGCCCATGATGAACATCTTGTCATCCCGGCGCATCTCTTCCAGCAGGCCCTCGCGAATGGCCTTGCTCACACTGATTTTCTTGCTCATCTCGCCACACACCTTTCGTTGTCCGCAGTATACATATCGTCGGTGACCTCGGCAGGATCGGGATACGGGGACTCGTCGGCGAACTTCACAGCCTCGTCCATCTCCGTCTGAGCGGCCTGCTTAATCTCCTCCAGCTCCGCGTCGGTGACGCCCAGGGCGCTGAGGCGCTTCCCCAGCTTCTCGATGCAGTCGTTCTCCAGGGCCGTCTCCATGTACTCCTTGGGACGGTATACGGCGGGGTCGCCGCAGTAGTGGCCCTGATAGCGGTACACCTTGGCCTCCACCACATAGGGCCCCTTGCCGCTGCGGGCGTGGTCCATGGCGGTCTTCATGGCCTCGTAGACCTCTGTGGGATCGGTGCCGTCCACCACGGCGAAAGGCACGTCATAGGCGGCGGCCCGGGTCGCCAGGTCCGGGGTATTGGTGACCCGGTGAATCTCGGTGGACACGCCGTAGCAGTTGTTCTCAATGAACCAAACCATGGGCAGCTTCCAGGTGGCGGCCATATTCAAAGACTCGTGGAAGGAGCCCTCGTTGGTGGAGCTGTCGCCGAAGCACCCCACGGTGACGCTCTTGTCCCCCATGATCTTGGAGGCCAGGGCGCTGCCGGCGGAGATCAGCTGGCCGGCGCCCACAATGCCGTTGGCGCCCAGATGATTCATCTTCTCCATGTCGGCGATGTGCATGGAGCCGCCCTTGCCCTTGCAGTAGCCGGTCCTCTTGCCGAACAGCTCCGCCATGCAGCGGTCGGCGTCCATTCCCCGGGCGATGGCATGGCCGTGGCCCCGGTGGGTGGAGGTGAAGTAGTCCTCCGGCTGGATGGCGGCAAACGCGCCGGCCGCGGCCGCCTCCTGGCCAATGCTCAGGTGGATATTGCCCGCCAGCATACCTTTTGTGAAGCACTCGGCGGCATGTTCCTCAAATGCCCGGACCCGTACCATGGTGCGGTAGAGATCCATCAGCATCTCCTTGGAGTATTGCTCTCCAGCATTCTTTTTTGTAGCCAATGTTTTCACGCCTTTCCATAAATATATCTTGTTCCTCTGCCTTCCCCGTCAGGGGAGGCTGGGATAGGAGCCCAAAGGAAATCTCTTGCCGCTCACAGCTGCTGGGGGGACAGCAGGGGTACCTCCAGCTCCGGGTCCATCTTCCGGCGCATATCCACGCCCTCAATCTCCGCCACCACCGCGTCGGTGGTCAGCAGCACCCGGGTGCCCTCCACCAGATGGCCGCCGTAGGCCCTGCCGTTCTGGTCCGCCAGGTCCACGTGGACATGGAGATTGGTGGCGCCGCTGTCGTCGTGGCAGATGATGCCGCTGGCGCTGGTGAGCTCAATGGGCCCCTCCAGCTGGAGGGGGTCGCCGTAGCCGTACCTGGCCCGCTTCTCCGCGATCTCGATGGGGTCGCAGAAGCGCACATGGGCCAGGCTGCCGATGGCGCTGAGGATCACGCCGTTGTTGATCCCCGCCTTCTCACAGGCCTCCTGGAGACCCAGCAGAACGTCCGTGCCCGGTTTCAGCCGCAGCACCACGACCCGTCCCAGTCTGCCCTCAGCCATCTGAATGCCATTGTCCTTATTATCCATATATTGCCCTCCATTTTTAGTCAAACTGTACAAATTTTCAAGAAATTGGGGCATGAGAAAAGCACGCGGCGCTACTGCCGCCACGTGCTTTCTCTCTAACGCAACTTAAAACGAGTCGTTAGTCAGGGGGAACGCACTCCGTGGAGCGTCATTCTCAGATTCGGAACTCCCCTTTAATTATTTTGTAAACGCGTCGATCAGGTCCTGGCCGATCATGTCAACGAACTTGGGATCGGTGTAGATGCCGGCGGCGGCCTGACGGAACTCCTCGGCGGCCTCGGGGGTCAGCTCGGTGACGGTAACGCCGGCTTCCTTCCAGGCAGCCAGCACCTCCTGGTCGCCCTCGCGCTCCAGCTTGCGCTGATTCTGGGCAGCCTTCAGGCCGCACTCGTCAACGATCTTCTGCAGCTCGGGGGACAGGGAGTTGTACAGCTCGCCGTTCATGGTGAAGAAGATGCAGTCATACACGCCGGTCCAGTAGGTGACGTACTTCTGAACCTCCTGGATAGAGGCGCCGTTGGCGGTGGGCAGGGGGTTCTCCTGGCCGTCGTAGATACCGGTCTGCAGGCCGGTGTAGACCTCGGACCAGTTGGCGTTGGTCCAGTTGGCGCCCCAGGCGTCATACTCGGCGTTCAGCAGGTCGGAACCGGCCACGCGGAGCTTCAGGCCCTGCATGTCAGCCAGCTTCTCGATGGGACGGACGCTGTTGGTGGGATGACGGAAGCCGTTCTCGGCAACACCCAGCAGGTGCAGGCCCATGCTCTCCACGACCTCGCCCACGGCCTTGCCGGCGTCGCCGTCCAGCTTGGCGTCGACCTCGTCGAAGGAGCTGAACAGGAAGGGCAGGGACACCACGTTCAGGCGCTTGTCAAAGTTGGAGTAGATGATGTTGGAGTGGGCGGAGAGGTCGATGGTGCCGTCCATAACGCCCTGGATGCCCTCGGTCTGGTTGCCGGAGGTCAGCTGGTCGGCGGCGTAGACCTCGACGGTGACGGCGCCGCCGGTGGCGTCGCTGACCATCTGGCCGAAGTCACGGCCCATGTCGGCCCAGCAGGTGTTCTCGGTGGCGGAGCAGGTGTACTTCCAGGTCATCTTCTCGAACTGGGGAGCGTCGCTGCCGCCGTCGCTGGAGGCCGGGGCGTCGTTGTTGGCAGGGGTATTGGCGGGGGCGTCGTTGCCGCCGCCGCAGGCAGCCAGAGACAGTACCATGGCCAAGGTCATGAGCAGTGCAAGAAACTTTTTCATTTGTTTTCCTCCTCAAAAATTTACAGTTGCGTTTATCTGAAATCACACGAAGTGACGGCAGATCAGACGGGGGTCTTCAGGAACACGGTGGAGAAGAAGGGGATGTAGGTCACCAGCAGCAGCGCGATGACGCAGGCGATGATCATGGGCCACACGGCCTTGGACATGGTCTCGATGGTGACCTTGGTCTTGTCCTTGAGATTCTGCAGCTTGTCGCTGACGCCGATGGCCACGAACAGGTTCACGCCCACGGGGGGAGTCACCTGGCCGATGGCCAGGTTCACAGTGGCGATGACGCCGAAATGCACCAGGTTGATCCCCAACTGCTGGGCCACGGGGTACATGATGGGGATGAAGATGTACATGGCGGAGTTGGCGTCCACAAAGCAGCCGGCGATCAGGAAGATGACGTTGATGATGATCAGGAAGATGTACTTGTTCCCGGCCACCGTCAGCAGCACCGCCTGGGCGGCCTTGGAGATGCCGTGGACCGTGCAGATGTAGGAAAACAGGGAGGCGGCGCCGATGATGAGCATGATGCCGCCGGTGGTCTTGCCGGAGTCCACCAGAAGATCGTACAAATCCTTGATCTTGACCTCGCGGTAGATGAACAGGCCCACGATCAGGCCGTACACCACGGAGACGGCCGCCGCCTCAGTGGGGGTGAAGATGCCGCCATAGATGCCGCCCAGGATGATGACGGGCATCAAAAAGCCCCAGAAGGCGGTGCGGAAGGACTTCCACCGCTCGCCCCAGGTGGCCCTCTCCCGGGAGGGGGGCAGGCCCTTGCGCCGGACCTCGATCATGATGATGATCACCAGGGCCAGGCCCATCATGATGCCGGGGAGGATGCCGCCCATGAACATGTCGCCCACGGACACGCCGGTGATGGAGGCGTAGACCACGAAGGCGATGGAGGGCGGAATGACGATGGCGATGGACGAGGCCGTTGCCATCATGGCCGAGGAGAAGGCGGCGGAGAAGCCGCCGCGGTTGATCATGGCGGGAATCAGGATGATGCCCAGGGCCGCCACCGTGGCGGGACCGGAGCCGGAGATGGCGCCGAAGAAGCAGGCCACCACCACGCAGACGATGGCGATGCCGCCCCTCCGGTGGCCGATGCAGTCGTCAATGAACTGGACCAGACGGGTGGAGATGCCGGCCTTGGCCATGATGTTGCCGGAGAGCACGAAGAACGGAATGGCCAGCAGCAGGAACTTGGCCATGCTGTTGTACACATTGGTGGGCACCACGGACAGCTTGTCGCCGGAGAACAGCATGGCGAACACGGAGCTCATGCCCAGGCTCACACAGATGGGGATGTTCAAAAACAGCATCACGAAGAAGCTGCCAAACAGGATCAGATTAATCATTGCCGTCCTCCTCTCCCGCCGTCAAGCCGTCGCCGATGACGTTGTCCACAAAAAACTCAATGGTGTGCAGCACCAGGAAAATGGTGCCGATGGGCAAAAAGATGGTGAACACCCACTCCGGCCAGTTCAGGGAGGAGGTGTGCTTGCCGGTGCCCATCTGGTTGATGACCTTGTCAAAGCCCGTCTTGATGAGGATGCACCAAAAGACCAGGTTGAAGACGCTGATGATGGAGATAAACACCTTTTTCGCACCGGTGCGCAGCCGGTCATAGATCAGCGACAGGCTGATGAGGCTGCCCTCCTGGGCGGCCAGGGCACAGCCCAGCATGATCAGCAGGACGAAGAGGTTGATGACCAGCTCCTCCGTCCAGGCGAACTGGCTGGTGGTCAGCTTCCGGACCACCACGTTGATAAAGGTGATCGCGGTCACGAACACCAGTACCGCGCTGATGACGATTTTCTCAACGCCGGCGATGATGCTCATGATCTTTTTGTAGAGTTTCATGAAACCATTCCCTTCCTTTATACTGCGGCAGGCGTCCTGGCGCTCCGGGTCCTACGGCCCCCGCCCGCTTCCCGCGCCGCCGCTCCACAGAAACAGTCGTCTCTGCTTGTGGACTCTCTCTCTCCGGGGCCCTAGCCCCTGTTGGGTTTTCACAGACACGGTACCGCTGTCCCCGTGATTTTTTCCGCTTCCGACAAAATGTTTTCCCCTCGGAATTTTTTCATTTTCCTTCCGGACAAATCATATTATAATAATCGCATTCCCCAGGCGCCGCGCTCTGCCGGACGCCGCTGAAACGGAGGCTCTCCTATGTCCCACTGTCAAGTAACTCTCAGCGCCAACGCCGGCATCGCCCTGTCCTTCGGCGGGCTTCGCGTCTGGGTGGACGCTCTCCATGACCAGAAGATTCCCGGGTTCTCCACCGTCACGCCGGACCTCTGGGCCGCCATGCGGGCCCACCCGGCCTTTGCCGCGCCGGACCTGCTCTTCTTCACTCACTGCCACCCGGACCACTTCTCGGCGGGGCTGGCCCGGGAGGCGCTGAATCTCTGGCCCGGGGCGAAGATCGTTCTGCCGGAGAACCGCTTTCCGGGGCAGGCCCTGCTCTCCGGGCGGCGGGAACGGGTGCGGCTGCCCCAGCTGACGCTGGACTTCATCCGCCTCACCCACGAGGGTCCCCGCTACGCGGACAAGCCCCACTACGGCTGTATTCTGGAGTCCCAGGGCTTCCGTGTCCTGGTCACCGGGGACTGTAAGCTCTGTGCCCCGGAGTTGGCGGAATTTTTGCAGGAGGACCGCCCCGTGGATCTTGCGATTCTGGACTTCCCCTGGCTGACGCTGCCCCGGGGTCGGCGCTTTGTGCAGGAGCACATCCGGCCCAAGGCGCTTCTGGTATGCCATCTCCCCTTCCAGGAGGACGACGACTTCGGCTATCGAACCGCCGCCCTCAAGTCCGCGCCGCTGCTGGAGGGCGTGGACGTCCGGCTCCTGTGGGAGCCCCTGCAGCAGGAGACCCTGGAGGACGCATAACCATGCGTCCTCTCTTTTTGCCCTGGGGCTTGCCCCGGGGCCTCAATTTACGTAAAACATCGTCTCGAGAATCTCGTCCCTTGTAATGGCGCCGAACAGCTCCCCCAGGGGAAACGCGTCCAGCACCTCCGCCACAGCCTCCCGGCGGAAAGCGCAGCCCACCAGCGCGGCCGTGAGGCCGTCCAGCGGAGAGACCGACAGGAAGTCGCCGTAGAACACGATGCCGAAGATCCGGCCCTCCTTCACCTGAATCCGGACCTCCAATCCGCCGCCCTCAAAGCGGCGCCGGTTGGTCAGGTCATATTTGGGCGAGCGGCCGTAATTCCACTCCCAGGTGTCATACTTTCCCCGTCTCAGCGCCTCCACGGCGGAGAGCTCCTCTGCCGTCAGGCTGCCCCTGACCATGCCGTCAACCGTCAGAGCCTCCCTCAGGTACGCCCAGAACGCTTCGATGTCCATGTCCGCCGGCAGGAAATCCCGGATGTTGCCGATGCGGCTGCGGACAGACTTGGCGCTTTTGGACTGGAACTTCGCGGGATCTACGTTCAGCGCCCCGGCCACCATACCGGGGTCCGCGTCAAAGAGCAATGTGCCGTGGTGCAGGATCCGTCCCTTCACCACTCGCTGAGCGGTACCGGAGACCTTCCGTCCCTCCACCAAAATGTCGTTCCGGCCCGAGGCCTCCGCCTGAAGGCCCAAGCCCCGCAGCGCCTCTACAACGGGACGGGTAAACCGCTCCATGGTCAGCCGCTCCGCATCCCCCACATCGGTGATGAAGGAATAGTTGAGATTTCCAAGGTCGTGGTACACCGCGCCGCCGCCGGTGGTCCTTCGGACCACGCTGATATGGCGGGCCTCCACAAACGCCCGGTTCATCTCCGCCTCGGTGTTCTGGTTTTGGCCCACCACAATGGTGTTGTCATTCTGCCACAGGAGCAGATATTCCCCCTCCAGCCGGTGCGTCAGCACAAATTCCTCAAAGGCCAGATTGTAAAAGGGATTTTGTGTCCCTGTCTCCAGATATGTCACTGGCATGTTGTGTCTCCTCTTGCGGCGGTCGGGCGGTATGTTGGTCATACCATCTAACCGATGTCTCTACAATAACAGTTTTTCCCTCGTTCGTCAAGCGTCTCAAAACAATCTTAACGCCAAAAAAAGCCGCCGATTCCCAACAGTTTGCACAAACCGGCCGGCGCCGGTTTCTAATGGTCCGGATACTTGCGGGCAAAGTCCTCCACAATCTTCAAGTGAAGATCCATCTCCCGCTTGGCCCGCTCCTCGTCCCGGTCCCGCACCGCCTCATAGATGGCGATATGGGACTCCTGGCTCCGCCGCTGGTAGTCCGGCCTTCCGAAAAAGCGAACGCGGATGTCGGCGATCATGCTGTTGACCAGGTGGATGGTGGCAGCCAGCATCATGTTGTGGCTGGCGATGGCCAAGGCGTCGTGGAACCGCAGGTCGTTCATATAGTCGTCCGGGTTGCTCTCCAGCATCCGGACCGCCTCCGCCAGGGCCGCCAGATCCTCCTCCGTGGCCCGCTGGCTGGCCAGACCCGCGATGGCCACCTCGTTGATCCGGCGGAACTCGCCGAAGTCCTCCTGAATATTGGGCTTGTTGGACACCCGGACAAAGGAGATGGACCTTTGAATATAATCCGCGTCCCGGATCACCACCTTCCGGTTGCCCCGGTTCTCAATGGCGCCCAGGAATTCCAGAATGGCAAGGCACTCCCGCAAAGAGCCCCGGCCCACGCCCAGCATTTCCGCCAGGTCCCGCTCGGAGGGAAGCTCCTGGCCCACTTTGACGTCTCCGCGGTCAATGGCGGTGATCAATGTCTGCATCACAAGCTCC
Organism: uncultured Oscillibacter sp.; assembly: GCA_910585385.1. Lineage (GTDB taxonomy): Bacteria > Bacillota > Clostridia > Oscillospirales > Oscillospiraceae > Oscillibacter. Next base: position 47,469 of record CAJUDV010000011.1, read on the forward strand.
GGTATTTTGGGCAGCGTGTGTTGAATTTTTTCCAGCTGCATATCCTCTCCCTCCTTTTGGTAAGGCCATCTTACCATCAAACCTATTTGGTGTCAACGGAAGAAATCTCAATAAAACGCCGGTTTTGAGATCCGCTGTCCCAAAACCACCGCCGCGGCCCGCGCCGCCTCACTCTTTTCCGGCGGGAAAGTCCTCCGGTACGCGAAAAAATTTGGCCCCGCACTCCGGGCAGAGCGACGGAACGACCAGCGGGCAGAATTTCGGCTTGACATACCGGATGCGGCGGTCTTTCATCGCGTATACGCAGTCCGCCGCTCTCAGGACATCCATCCCCCGGAACGGCGGCGCGTAATAGGAGAAGGGAAGGCCGCAGCAGGGACAGCGCCAAAAGAATTTCGGCGTATGCCTCAGCGCCCGGCAGACCGCCCCCAGCGGGATCGACAGAACAAACGCCGCGGTGCCCAGAGCAAAGAGCGCGCTTCCATCCCAGCAGGCGCTGAACGCCCCCTCCCCCCGGACGAGCAGAACGCCGCACAGCGCGGCTCCGCTCAGTACCATCAGGATCAGGCATCCCCACTCCAGCAGCAGCAGGGTCTTTGTAAAAGCGCAGCACCGCCGGAGGCGGGGCGGCATCTGGGGGTAGACATATGGAAAAGGCCTTGCCAGATTCTCCTGCCGCAGCCGCCAGTCCGTCATATCGTCCGTCCACCTCTTCACAGACCCGTCACCCCTGCCGCCAGACAACAAAACCGGGGACAATCAGCGCCAGAGCGCCGCAGGCAGCGGCCACCCAGGACACCCCCGCCATGGTGCCGGCGATGGCCAGCAGTCCCGCCGCCAGCCACACGCCGCCGGTGAGGCGGTGAACGCCGTCCCAGTCCGCCCCGGGCCGCCCCGTAAGCGCAAACCCCAGGGAGACTCTGGCGTCCCGGGGACAGTCCCACATGTGGGAGCCCAGGAGCAGCAGCAGAAGACCCAGCGCGCAGGGGGCCACAAAGGACAGGTCCCAAGCCCGGCCCGCGGACTGGAGCATCATGCCGCCGCAAAACAGCACGGAGATGATGGGAAATCCCCAGCGGCCCACCAAGCGGACATGGGCCTTGGGCACGGTCATGCGCTTCTGGCTCACCAGCAGCTGATAGTGGGCCAGAAGATCCAGCAGGCACATCAGCCCCGGCAGAGCAAACACCACCGCCGGCCGGGGCAGGGAGTCGTCCCTGCCGTCCATGCCGATGAGGCCCGTCTCCACGATCTCCGGGATCTCCCCCCAGAGCCGCAGGCCCAGGAGCACAGGCAGGGCGCAGCACGCCAGCGTCACCGCCAGCAGCAGCCGGCCCTTGGTCCTGGACACGTGTTTTCCGAAGAGCCGCGCGCCCTCCATCTCCGCCCGCCGCTGGGCGGGGTCCAATGCTTTCTTCTTTTTTTGAGCGCTCATATGGGAGGCTCCTTTCTCCAGTTTACCGGTACAGTATACCGCAGACAGCCGCTCCAGACAAGTCATTCCGCCGGCGGAGAGGGAAAAAAGCCGCTTGACATTCCCAGGGGCTGGTGATACCATCATACGAATGTACAACACCGCCCACCCCGCGGAGGGGACGGCGAATCCAGACAGAAAAGAGGAACTTCCCATGTCCGACGCGGCCTTACTGCCAGGAGCCATTTTCCTGGAGCTGGCGGCCTACGCCTGCGCCACCACCTTCTCCCCCGGTCCCAACAACATTCTGCTGCTGAGCTGCACCAGCAAATTCGGTTTCAAGAAGTGCCTGCCGCTGATTCTCGGCATCTGGACCGGCCTGCTTTCGGTCATGCTCATCTGCGGCTTTGGCTGCGCCTGGCTGGGAGAGCTGGTGCCCCAGATCGTCCCCTACGCCAAGTACGTGGGCGCGGCCTACATCCTCTACCTGGCCTATCGCACCCTGCTGCGCAAAACCAGCAGCTCCGACGGGGACGACGCGCCCCCCCTCACCTATGTCAACGGCTTCCTCCTGCAATTTCTGAACGTCAAAATCCTCTCTCTGGGCATCGCCGCCTACTCCGGCTATATCCTGCCCCACGGCTTCCGCATACCCATGATTCTGGGCTTTGCCGCCATCATGGCCGGCTGCGCCGCCACCGGGAATCTGATCTGGGCCACCATGGGCACCATGCTCTTCCCCCTGTACAAGAAGTTCAATACCGCTATCAACGTGGTTATGGCGCTGCTGTTGGTCTGGTGCGCCTGGAAGATCATCTTTCTGTAAGCAATAGAGAAAATTTTAAGGAGCCGCGCCCATTTTGGGCGCGGCTCCTCTGCGGCTGCGCGGGTTCTCAGTAAGCGCCTATGGCGCCGGCGCCGTCTGCCCGGAGCTTGAAGCGCTTGGTCTCCGCCTCCAGCTTGTGGACCTCCTCAAACAGGTCCGCGCTGACGGCGGCGGATTCCTCACTGCTGGCGGAGTTGGTCTGGACCACCGCGGAGATCTGTCCGATGCCCTCGGTGACCTGGGCGATGGACTCCGCCTCGCCCTCCACCGCCTGGGCGATCTCGCCGATGGCGGTGTTGGACTGCATCACCAGCTCCAGGGTCTTCTTCAGCGTGGCGGAGACTTCCTCCACGATGTGGCTGCCCCGCTCGGTGGCCTGGACGGAGTTGTCAATCAGGTCCTTGGTGGCCTTGGCGGCCTGGTCGGATTTGGCGGCCAGATTCCGCACCTCGTCGGCCACCACGGCGAAGCCCTTGCCGGCGCTGCCGGCCCGGGCGGCCTCCACCGCGGCGTTCAGAGCCAGAATATTGGTCTGGAAGGCAATGTCCTCAATGGTGGAGATGATCTTGCTGATCTGTTCAGAGGCGTTGGTGATGTCCGCCATGGCAGACACCATCTGCTCCATCTGCTGGCTGGAGATGGTGACCTGCTCGCCGGTAAGACGGGCATTCTCCTGGGCGGAGGCGGCAATCTTCACATTCTGGGCGGCGTTTTTGCTCAGATCGTCCACCGTGGCGTACAGCTCCTCCACGGCGCTGGCCTGCTCGGTAGCGCCCTGGGCCAGGGCCTGTGCACCACTGGAGAGCTGATCGGCGTTGCTGGACACCCGCCCCTGGGCCTGACTGATTTTGCCCAAAGCCGCGGAGATAGTGGCGGTAAAGCTGTTGATGGAGTCCTCAATGGACTTGAAGTCGCCGATGTAGGGCTGAGAGGTCCGCACGTCAAAATTGCCCTGGGACAGCTGGGCCATGAGGCCGTTGAGATCCTGCACGTAGGCGTGAACCTGGGCCATGGACTTCTCCAGCGTGGAGGACAGATCCCCCAGCTCGTTGTTTCCGTACTGCCCCATCTCCAGGTCCAGTCGGCCCTCCTGAAGGGGCGCGGTGTTCCGGGTAATCTCCAGAATGGGGCGCACCACACGGCGCAAAACATACTGCACCAGGCTCAGCAGGCATACCAGAGCTACCACCAGGCAAATCGGGCACAGGACGTTCATCAAAAGCGTGATGCTCTCCACCGTAGCCATGCTCTTCTGGCTGATGGCGGAACCCTCCTCCACCACCTGCTCCAACAGCCCCACCAGGGTGGTGAGGTTGGCCTGGATGGTCTCCTGATAATAGGATTGGGCCCGGGCGGGATTGGTCTCCAGCATCCCCAGCGCCTCCGTGGCGGACCCGTGGAGCTCCTTGTGCAGGGGCTCTATCTGGGTGCGGAGGGCAAGGATCTTCTCATTGTCCGTCCCCGCCTCGCCGTAGAGCCACTGGCCCAGAACGCAGGTGGTGGGATCGATGCTGCCGGTAAATTCCTTGCCGGCGTAGAGGGCATTGCTGAGGCCGCTGGACCACTTGTAGTGGGCCGCCTCGGCGGTCTGGGCCCGGTTCAGCAGCTCAAAGGCCTGGGCATTCTCCGCCTCGGCCCGCTTGATCCGCAAGATGTTTACCGTTGTGACGACGCTGAACAGCACCACGGAGAGCAGCGCCGCGGCCACCCGGTAACCCACCATCTTGTTGATGCTCTTACGCATAAGTACGACATCCTTTCTCGCTATAAAATCAGAGGGATTTCCGGTGCAGATCCCTCCCCGCCCCATCAGGACAAGCGGGGCCGCCGCCCGTTTGGAAGCCGGGTCATTGTTTCAGATGGTATTATATCATAATCCTGGAACTTTGCAACAAAAATTCCGCGGAGGATCCTGGAAACTTTTCCCCCTGAAAACTGTTGACAAGTCCGTTCAAATCCGGTAGTATATTTTTTTAGGCAAAAGAAAAGGAGGAGAACGTCTGCGTATGGATTTGCTGCTGACCGGCGGGGCCGTTTTTTTGGACGGATGCTTTCAAAATCTGGATGTCGCTGTTTCCAACGGCCGTATTGTTTCCGTCTCCCGCTCCCTTCCAAAGGAAGGCTTTTCCGTCATTGAACTGCATAACCGCTGTTTGGTTCCAGGTTTCGTTGATGTTCACGTTCATCTTCGAGAGCCTGGTTTTTCTTATAAGGAGACCGTGTTCTCCGGCACCGCGGCGGCGGCGGCCGGCGGGTACACGGCGGTATGCGCCATGCCCAACCTGAACCCGGTGCCGGACTCCCTGGAGCGCCTCCAGGCCCAATTGGACATCATCCGGCGGGACGCCAAAGTCCGCGTCTACCCCTACGGGGCCATCACCCGGGATGAGCGGGGAGAGTCCCTGGCGGACCTCAGCACTTTGGCTCCCCATGTCCCCGGCTTCTCCGACGACGGGCGGGGCGTCCAGTCGGAGTCTGTGATGCGCCGGGCAATGGCCCTTGCCAAAGAGCTGAACCGGCCCATTGCGGCCCACTGTGAGGACGAGTCCGTGCTACAAAAGGGCTGGGCCGTCCATGACGGGAACTTCGCCCGGACCCACGGCCTCCCCGGCAACGACCCCGCCAGCGAGTGGCGGCAGGTGGAGCGGGATCTGCGGCTGGTGGAGGAGACCGGCTGCCGCTACCATGTCTGCCACGTCTCCACGAAGGAGAGCGTGGCCCTGATCCGCGCCGCCAAGGCCGCGGGGCTCCCCGTCACCTGTGAGACCGGCCCCCACTATCTGATCCTCTGTGATGAGGACCTGCTGGACGAGGGGCGCTTCAAGATGAATCCCCCCATCCGCTCCGCCGCGGACCGGGACGCCCTCCTCGAGGGACTGCTGGACGGCACCGTAGACTGTATCGCCACAGATCACGCCCCCCACTCCGCGGAGGAGAAGTCCAGGGGTCTCCGGGGAAGTCTCAACGGCGTCGTGGGCCTGGAGTGTGCCTTCCCCGTGCTGTACACGGAGCTGGTGAAGACCGGGATCGTGCCTTTTGAGACGATTTTGAACGCCCTGTGCGTCAACCCCCGAAAGATTTTCGGCCTGCCCGGCGGAAGGATCGAGGCGGGCCAGATCGCCGATCTGACGGTGCTGGATCTGAACCGGCCCGGTGTCATTGACAGCGGCTCCTTCCGCTCCCTGGGCCGGGCCACCCCCTTCGACGGGTGGGGCGTCTCCGCCGCCGTGGCGCTGACCCTCTGCGGCGGGGAGATCGTATACCACAACCTGCAAAATCCGGAGGAGGTGAAACCGTGAGGCAGTCAGCGTTTACTGTCGCCCGCACACGGCGGCTCACCCGGGACGTGTGGGAGCTGGTCCTGGCCGGGGACGCCTCGGCCGTCGCCGCTCCGGGGCAGTTTGTGAATATCCGGCTGCCGGGAAAATTCCTCCGCCGCCCCATCTCTGTCTGCGACTGGACGGAGGACACCCTGACCCTGCTGGTGAAGGAGGCCGGGGAGGGCACCCGGGAGCTGGTGCGCATGGCCCCGGGCACAGAGCTGGACGTGCTGTCCGGCCTGGGGAACGGCTTTGATTTCACCTTGGCGCCCAATCACTCCCTCCACACCTGCCTGGTGGGCGGGGGCATCGGCGCCGCGCCGCTGTACGGCCTGGCCAAGCGGATGCTGGCGGCGGGGTGGAAGCCCTCCCTGATTCTGGGCTTCCGCTCCAGGGAGGACGCCTTTTATCTGGAGGAGTTCGCCGCCCTGGACTGCCCCGGGCGGATTGTCACAGAGGATGAGAGCCTGGGGTCAAAGGGCTTCGTCACCGACGTGCTGAGGGAGCTCCCCAACTGCCGTTACGTGATGGCCTGCGGGCCCACGGCCATGCTGAAGGCGGTCCACGCCCTGCCCCAGCTCACCGGGGGACAGTTCAGCTTCGAGGCCCGGATGGCCTGCGGCTTCGGGGCCTGCGTGGGGTGCTCCATTCCCACGGCCAACGGCCCCCGCCGGGTCTGCAAGGACGGCCCCATCTTCCACAAGGAGGAGATCGTATGGTAGACCTGTCTGTCAATCTGGCGGGCGTGACGCTGAAAAATCCCATCATCCCCGCCTCCGGCACCTTCGGCTACGGACGGGAGTTTGCCGAAATTTACGACCTTGACATCCTGGGCTCCTTCTCCTGGAAGGGCACCACCGCCGCCCCACGGGACGGCAACCCCCAGCCCCGTATCGCCGAGACTTCCGGGGGGATGCTCAACGCCGTGGGCCTCCAGAACCCCGGCATCGACGCCGTCATCCGGGAGGAGGTCCCCCGCATCGCCAAAATCTTCCACGGCCCGGTGATCGCCAACGTGGGTGGCTTTACCCTGGAGGAGTACGCCGAGAACTGCCGGAAGCTGAACGCTGTGGACCAGGTTGCCATTTTGGAGGTCAACATCTCCTGCCCCAACGTCCACGCCGGGGGGAAGAACTTCGGCTGCGACCCCCATGCCGCCGCGGAGGTCACCCGGGCGGTGCGGGCTGTCACAAAGAAGCCCGTCTTTATGAAGCTGACCCCTAACGTCACTGACATCGCCGAGATCGCCCGGGCCTGCGAGGCCGAGGGGGCCGATGGACTGTGCCTCATCAACACCCTTTTGGGGATGCGCATCGACCTGCGCACCCGCCGCCCGGTGATCGCCAACCGCACCGGGGGCCTCTCCGGTCCCGCCGTCTTCCCGGTGGCACTGCGGATGGTGTGGGACGTGTATGAGGCGGTGAAGATCCCCGTCGTCGGCTGCGGCGGTGTGGACAGCGCCGAGGCCGCCGCGGAGATGATGCTGGCGGGGGCCGCCGTCGTGGAGGTGGGGGCCGCCAATCTCAGAGATCCTTTCGCCTGTAAGACTATTATAGAGAACCTGCCCGGCGTCTGTGAACGGCTGGGCGTCACCAAAATTTCTGAACTGACAGGAGGCGCGCACCATGGCTAACGACGTGATCATCGCCCTGGACTTCCCCACCCGTGAGGAGACCCTGACCTTTCTGGACCGCTTCCCCGCGGGGGAGAAGCCCTTTGTGAAAATCGGCATGGAGCTCTACTATGCCGAGGGTCCCGCCATCATCCGGGAGATGAAGGCCCGGGGACACAAGATCTTTCTGGACCTGAAGCTCCACGACATCCCCAACACGGTGAAGCGGGCCATGTCCGTTCTCTCCCGGCTGGACGTGGACATGGTGAACCTCCACGCAGCCGGGGCCTCGGAGATGATGAAGGCCGCGCTGGAGGGTCTCACCCGGCCCGACGGAAGCCGGCCCCTGCTCATCGCCGTCACCCAGCTGACCTCCACCGACGCCGCAGCCCTGAAAAATGAGCTTTTGATCGACGCCCCCATGGAGGAGACGGTGCTCTCCTACGCCCAAAACGCCGCCCGGTGCGGCCTGGACGGCGTGGTCTGCTCTCCCCTGGAGGCATCCCTTGTGAAGGCGCGCTGCGGCGAAAACTTCCTCACCGTCACCCCCGGCATCCGCTTCGCCGACGGCGACGCGGGGGACCAGAAGCGGATCATGACGCCGGAACTGGCCGGAAAGAGCGGCTGCGACTACATCGTGGTGGGCCGTCCCATCACCCAGGCCGCCGACCCGGTGGCGGCCTGCCGCCGGGCAGCAAAGGAATTTCTGGGGTAATGGCGTGTCCGTTCCTGCTTTTTCCGGCACTGCTCCTGCTTCTTCTGACCGGCTGCGGCGGACAGACGGCCCCGCCGGATTCGTCCCAGGCCGGACAAGCCGTGTGCGGTACCGTCCGGTATGACTTCGGCAACACAGTCAGCCCCTGCCGGATCAGCGACTACTATATCGATTCCAGTGCCGGCATCCGCGTATTTGTGGACTATCCCGACTATTACCAGGCTGACGGGGGTGAAATTGCGGAACTGATCCATCAGGCCGCGTACAACGGCCGGACGATGGAGGACCTTGCGTCGTCGTATCCGAATACCTCCATCACAGTGGATTACGAGGTCACACGGGACGATGCGCAGTATTTCTCAGCGGCATTCCTGTTCTGCGCCATTACTCAAGGCGCCGCACATCCGTCCTCCAGCGAATATGCCGTAACCATTGACCGCGCGTCCAACAGGCCTGTCCGGCTCTCTGATATTCTGGAATTTGACAGCCCAGAGGACCTGGCCCGGCTCATTACCGAATCATTCACGCCCCTTGGAAACTGGTCTGACCTCCCTCCCCTGGAGGAGCTGGCGTCTCGGTACACAGACCCTGACTTCTATGACGGAGACAGGCATTTTTACCTGACGGAGGACAGCCTGTGCCTGCAGGTTTCCTGCTGGGGTGATTACGTTTTGGAGGCTCCGCTGTCATCTCTGTCCCTTTTATCGGAACCATAAAATCGGAACCATAAAAAAGGAGGATTTTTCATATGACCCTGGAACACACCATCGCCCACGACCTGCTCTCCATCGGAGCGGTCTTTCTCCGGCCCGACCAGCCCTTCACCTGGGCCAGCGGCATCAAGAGCCCCATTTACTGCGACAACCGTCTCACCCTCACCGCCCCCGCCGTCCGCACCCATGTGGAGGAGGGGCTGGCGGACCTGATCCGCCATCACTACCTCGCGGCGGAGGTCCTGATGGGCACCTCCACCGCCGGCATCGCCCACGCCGCCATCGTGGGCCACCTCATGGGCCTGCCCATGGGCTACGTCCGCTCCGGCAGCAAGGACCACGGCCGCCAGAACCGCATTGAGGGAAAGCTGGAGGCCGGGCAGAAGGTGGTGGTGGTGGAGGACCTCATCTCCACCGCCGGCAGCTGCATTGAGGTGGTAGAGGCCCTGCGGGAGGCCGGGGCGGAGGTCCTGGGCATTGTGTCCATCTTCACCTACGGGCTCCAGAAGGGCCTGGACCGCCTGAATGCGGCCAATGTGACAAATTACAGCCTCTCCAGCTTCGACGCCGTGTGCGAGGTCGCCGCCCAGGAGGGGAAGATCCGGGAGGCGGACATCCAGCGGCTGAAGAAGTTCCGGGCCAATCCCTCCGACGAGAGCTGGATCGGGTGACGCTAAATCCGTAAACACACCGCTCCGGCGGCCTCGCCGCCGCACCTCACTGCCGCCCCCTCACCGCCTTTTTTAGGAAGGCGAAACTTTTAACGAACGGAGGCCCATATGCCCAGAAACATCATCGACGTCATCGACCTGTCCGTCGCGGAGATCGACCAGCTCATCGCCACGGCGGAGGACATCATTGAAAATCCCGTCAAGTACCAGGACGCCTGCGCCCACAGGCAGCTGGCCACGCTGTTCTTCGAGCCCTCCACCCGCACCCGCCTCTCCTTTGAGTCCGCCATGCTGGCCCTGGGGGGCAGCGTGCTGGGCTTCTCCGAGGCCAATTCCAGCTCCACCGCCAAGGGCGAGACCGTGGGCGACACCGTCCACACCGTCAGCTGCTACGCCGACATCATCGCCATGCGCCACCCCAAGGAGGGGGCCCCCTACGCCGCCGCCCAGTTCAGCGAGGTTCCCATCATCAACGCCGGGGACGGCGGCCACAACCACCCCACCCAGACCCTGACGGACCTTCTGACCATTCACCGGGAGAAGGGACGGCTGGACGGCTTCACCATCGGCTTCTGCGGCGACCTGAAATTTGGCCGCACCGTCCACTCCCTGGTAAACGCCCTCAGCCGGTACGGCAATATCAACTTCGTCCTCATCTCCCCGGAGGAGCTGAAACTGCCCCGGTACGTCAAGGAGCAGTCCCTGAAGTCCAACGGCATCCCCTACGCCCAGACTACGGACTTGGAGTCCGTCATTCCCCAGCTGGACATCCTGTATATGACCCGGGTCCAGAAGGAGCGGTTTTTTAACGAGGAGGACTACCTGCGGCTGAAGGACAGCTATATTCTGACCCCGGAGAAGCTCCGCAGCGCCAAGCCGGATCTGTCCATCCTCCACCCCCTGCCCCGGGTCAACGAGATCGCCGTGGCCGTGGACCGCGACCCCCGGGCCGCCTACTGGAAGCAGGTGAAAAACGGCAAGTTCATCCGCATGGCGCTGATTTTGAAGCTGCTGGACATCCATGTCTGAGGAGGAGTTTACGGTATGAATATTGACAGCATTTCCAACGGCGTGGTTCTGGACCACATCCAGGCCGGCCGGAGCATGGAGATCTACAAACACCTGCACCTGGACCAGCTGGACTGCCAGGTGGCCATTATCAAAAACGCCCGCAGCGGGCACATGGGGAAAAAGGACATCATCAAAATCGACTCCCCCATGGAGCTGGACCTGGACGTCCTGGGCTATATCGACGCCAGCATCACCGTCAACATCATCCGGGACGGGAAACTGAAAGAGAAAAAGCATCTGGAGCTGCCCCAGAGATTGGTGAATGTCATCCGGTGCAAGAATCCCCGGTGCATTACCACAGCGGAGCCCCAGCTGGACGCCGTGTTTCTGCTCAGTGACCCCGGGCGGCACACCTATCGCTGCGCCTACTGTGAGACCGCTATTGATAAGAAGTTTTGAAAATAGGGACGGCCGCCGCCTCGGAGTGCGAGGCGGCGGCCGTTTTTGAATTCTGCTCTCAGCGCAGCTTCGCCCGCGCCGTTTTCCCTTTTTGCTCAAAACCGCAGGGGCTCTGCCCCCGCACCCCCACCGTTCCTTGAAAAGGGCGGCCTTGAACACTAACTCTTTACAGGCCTCTCCAGGACTCCGGCCGCAGGCGGCTCAAATCCCGCTCCGCCCGGTGGATCTCCGCCAGCATGGCGGCCTTATCCTGGTTCAGCGTCCCCCGGAGGGCCAGGTAGTTGCTGGCGTGATTCATGCGGAACACGCTGCCGGGGCTGTCCAGGGCCTCCACCAGAAGGCGGGTCTCCTCCAGCACCTGGCGCTGGTCCAGCAGGCGGAAGGTGCCGTCGTGAACCCAGTCGTACAGAGGCGTCTCCGGCTCCACCATCAGCGTCAGCATCCCGATATACTCCGGGTTCATGGCGTTGAAGGCGGCGGCGGTGTCCAAGGCGTGTCGCTCTAAAAGCTCGGGCCCCCCCAGGCCCGTGATGGCGGTGACGGACAGGGCGATGCCGCTACCTCGGACCTTCCGCCCCATCTCCACAATCTCCGCCACGGGGTGGCCCTTGCGCATCAGGGTCAACACCTGGTCACTGCCGGATTCCAGGCCCATGTAAACCATGGTCAGCCCCTTCTCCCGCAGCATCCGCAGCTCTTCCTCCGTCCGGACGCGGATGCTGGCGGGCGAGGCGTAGCTGGTGACCCGCAGGCACTCCGGAAACAGCTCCCGGACGGTATCCAGAATGGTGTACAGCTCCGAGGCCTTCCGGATCAAGGCGTCGCCGTCCGCCAGAAAGACCTTATCCACATGGCGGTAGACCTGCCGGGCCAGGCGGAAGTCCTCCAGCACCTCCTCCAGAGGCCGCAGGGCGAAACGCTTCTCCTTGTACATGCTGCAAAAGGCGCAGGTATTGTGGCTGCACCCGTAGGTCACCTGGACAATGAGGCTACGGGCCTCGGAGGGCGGGCGGTACACGCTGCCGTAGTATCTCATACGCCCAGCTTCTCCAGCGCCGCCATCTTGAGGCAGACACAGAACACCTCCATGGCCTGCTCCAGCTCCTCCACCGGGGGCAGGGAGGGTGCGATGCGGATGTTGCTGTCCTGGGGGTCCCTGCCGTAGGGGAAGGTGGCCCCGGCGCCGGTCATGGTGACGCCGGCCTCCCTGCACAGGGCCAGGGTCCGCTTGGCCGTGCCGGGCATGGCGTTGAGGGAGACGAAGTACCCCCCCTTGGGCCGCCGCCAGGAGGCGATCTCCAGCGGAGCCACCTCCCGGTCCAAGGCGTCTGCCACGCAGCGGAACTTGGGCCCCATGACGGCGGCGTGCTTGCGCATCAGCTCCAGCGTGTGGGCCTTGTCCTTGAGATAGAGGACGTGGCGCTGCTGGTTCACCTTGTCAAAGCTGATGACCTGGGCGGTGAGGAGCTTCTCCATATGGGCCATGTTGGCCTGGGAGCAGGCGAAGCAGGAGATGCCCGCCCCGGGCAGCGTCACCTTGGAAGTGGAGGCAAACTCAAAAACCATGTCCGGATTCCCCGCCGCCGCGCAGAGGGACAGGATGTCCGGGAACTCCACGTACTCCCCCTCGAACTCGTGGATGCAGTAGGCGTTATCCCACATGACGGTGAAATCCGGGGCGGCGGGCCGCAGAGCCGCCATGCGGCGGATGGTCTCCTGGGAGTAGATGATGCCGTCTGGGTTGGAGTACTTGGGCACGCACCAGATGCCCTTGACGGCGGGGTCCTTCACGGCCTCCTCCACGGCGTCCATGTCCGGGCCGCCGTCGGTCATGGGGACGGCAATGAGTGTAAAGCCAAAGGACTCTGTAATTTTGAAGTGCCGGTCATAGCCGGGGGCGGGGCAGAGCCACTTCACCGTCTCCTCCTCGCACCAGGGACGGGGGCTGTGAAGCAGGCCGTGGGTATAGGCCTTGGCGATGGTGTCGTACATCAGCTGCAAGCTGGCGTTTCCGCCTACAAACACCTGCTCCGCCTTACAGCCCAGGATGTCCGCGAACAGCCGCTGGGCAGCGGGCAGGCCCCGCATCTCACCGTAGTTGCGCACGTCGATGCCGTCGGACACATAGTCCTCCGGCCTCTGCATCAGGCCGAAAATATCGGAGACCATGTCCAGCTGGGCCTTGCCGGGCTTGCCCCGGGCCATGTTCAGCTTCAGTCCCCGGGCCTTGAGGCCCTCAAACGCCCCCTGGAGCCGGGCGTACTCCGCTCCCCGCTCCGCGGGGGTCATCTTGGCATAAGCAGTCATCAGAATCCTTCCTTTCCGCATATCACGCAGTCTCAATCAACGCATCGGGCATGGAGAATCACACTCCCACCCCTCCGCTACTCCAGCGGCAGGCCGTGCTGCCGCAAAAACGAGAGTTTGTCCCAGTACCCCCGCTGGGAGAGAATTTTGCCATTGACCACATGGAACAAGCCGCAGCCCCGTAGTCCCAGCGGATCTCTCCACTCCAGAACCGCCCACTGGCCGTCCTCAAAAATGTTTTCCACAATGCACACCATCTCCGCCGCGGCAAATTCCTCCCGGAACATCTGCCGGATGGCCTCCACGCCCTCCACAGGGGCGTTGGCCACCTGGTGGTTCACCGCGTCCTCGTGGTACAGGCCCGCGACGGCCTCCGCATCTCCGCTGTTAAACGCGTCCACCCATCGGCAGACCACCTGTTTTGGACTCAGCATCCCGCTTCCTCCTCTCCGGCTGAACGCCGCTTATGGCGTGCCCCCTTCCACCGCTGTCCGCGGCTCTGTAAGGGGAAAAGCTTTTACAGTCTTGCCACGCCGGAAGCCCGGGCGGCCTCCGCCACGGCCTTGGCCACAGCGGGCCCCACCCGCTTGTCAAAGGCCCTGGGGATGATGTAGTCCGCGCTGAGCTCCCCATCCGAAATCAGCGCCGCCAGGGCCCCGGCGGCGGCCATCTTCATCTCCTCGTTGATGTCGCTGGCCCGCACGTCGAAGGTCCCCCGGAACACGCCGGGGAAGGCCAGGACGTTGTTGATCTGGTTGGGATAGTCGCTGCGGCCCGTGGCGACGACGGCGGCCCCGCCGGCCCTGGCCTCGTCGGGGAAGATCTCCGGCGTAGGGTTGGCGCAGGCGAAGATGATGGGGTTCCTGGCCATGGTCCGCACCATGTCCGCGGTGACAGTGCCCGGGGCGGACACGCCGATGAACACGTCAGCTCCCGCCAGCATCTCCGCCAGGGTACCGGGCCGCTTCTCCAGGTTGGTGACCCGGGCCATCTCCTCCTTGATCCAGTTCAGCCCCTCCCGGCCCTGATAGATGGCGCCCTTCCGGTCGCACATGGTGATGTGCCGGAATCCGGCGGACAGCAGCAGCTTCGTGATGGACACCGCCGCCGCGCCGGCGCCGGAGGTCACCACCCGCACATCCTCCTTCTTCTTCCCCACCACTTTCAGCGCGTTGGTGAGACCCGCCAGGGTGATGATGGCGGTGCCGTGCTGGTCGTCGTGGAAGATGGGGATGTCACACCTCTCCTTCAGCTTCCGCTCGATCTCAAAGCACCGGGGGGCGGCGATGTCCTCCAGGTTGACGCCGCCGAAGCTGCCGGAGATGTTGTAAACCGTCCGGACAAACTCGTCCACATCCTGGGTCTTCACGCACAGGGGGAAGGCGTCCACTCCGCCGAAGGCCTTAAACAGCACGCACTTGCCCTCCATCACCGGCATGCCGGCCTCCGGGCCGATGTCCCCCAGGCCCAG
>CAJUDV010000012.1 GCA_910585385.1 uncultured Oscillibacter sp.
CACGCCCATGGCGTTGGCGTAGCCGAAGTGGCCCGCCTGCTCCGTCAGCTTGAAAGCGGTCCAGTAGATGTGGTACATCACCGTGTTGGTCCCCGCGCCGCCCTTGGTCAGCAGCTGAATCAGGGCGAAGCACTGGAAGGAGTTGATGGTGGTGATGACCAGGATGTACAGGGTGGTGGGCATCATCTGGGCCCACTTCACCTTCCAGAAGACCTGGAAGCTGGTGGCCCCGTCCACCTCGGCGGCCTCCACCAGGGTTTGGTCCACGTTGCCCAGAGCGGAGACGTACAGCACGATGGGCTGGCCCACGGAGGTAGTAAAGAGGATCAGGATGATGCACCAGAGGGCGTATCTGGAGTCGCCCGTCCAGTTGATGTTCTGTTCAATCAGGCCCGCACCCTTGAGGACGTGGTTGAAGATGCCGGTGTAGTTGTCGTACATCCACTTCCACACAACGGTGACGGCCACAGAGCCGGTGACCACGGGGAGGTAGAAGATGCAACGGAAAGCGGACAGCACGGGTCCGCTGAGCTTATAGATGGCGGAGGACACCCACAGGGAAAAGGCGCATACCGCCGGGACACTGACGATGACGATAATAAAGGTGTTTTTCAGCGCCTCCAGGAACGTCTCATCAGACCACAGGCGGGAGAAGTTGGAAAATCCGATAAAATTGCCGAACAGGCCCGCATCGTGCATATTGGCGTCGGTGAGGCTGGTGACGATGCAGATGATCATGGGAATGACCACAAAGCCGAGGAAAAAGATCAGGCTGGGCAGCAGGAAGAGATAGCCAGAGATATTCTCCCGCCGCTGGAGCGCCCGGCTCATGGTGAGGTTGGACTGTCTTGCCAAGGTCAAACACTCCTTTACGTCTGGAATCCGCCGGGGGAGGATACCCCTCCGGGGAAGAGCGCGCCCCTCTCCCGCCCTTCGCGGGAGAGGGGCGCAGAAACCCTTTATCGCTTTGACTGCTTATTGGCTCTTAGCCGGCGTTGGCGTTGGCGTTGGCGTTGCCGGCATAGGTGGCGACGGTGGAGGCGATGTCAGCGCCCTCGCCCACCTTCTGGAGCATGGTCCACCACTCGGTGCGGGCGCCGGCCCAGCCCTTGGTGACCTGATAGTAGTCTCCCAGATAGGGCATGAGGACCTGGTACTCGTTCATGATCTCGTTGTCGGCCCAGATGTCGGAGAGGTCGGTGCCCTCGGCGGCGGAGCGGGCGGCGAAGTAGTTGGCGGTCTTAACGGCGTCCACAGTGTGCTCGGAGTCGCACATCCACTTGATGAAAGTCTTGGCGTTGTCGATCTTGGTCTGGTCCTTGTTGTCGAAGATGCCGAAGCCCCAGATACCGCCCTGGAGGGCGGGCTTGCCGCTCTCAGAGGGGAAGCCCATGAAGACGATCTCCTCGCCGCTGGCGGTGAGGCCCGCGCCGGTGTCGGCCTGGTTGGGGTTGAGCTGCTGGGCGATGTTCCAGCAGAAGGCCATCTTCAGAATGCCCTGGTAGAAGACCTTGATCTCGTCGCCGCCCTCAAGGGAGGCGTCAAAAGCGATGCCGGGCATGCCCTTGAGCTGCTCCAAAGCCTGAATGTTCTTGGGATCGTCCCAGGTGTACTTGTCGTGGGCGGCGGTGGCGAAGGTGCCGCCGTACAGGTTGTTGACGAGGGCGCGGGTGCCCTGGTCGCCGCCCTGGCCCTTGCAGTACACCGCGCCCACGGGGGCGTTGAAGTGGGCGTACAGGGCGTCAACGGCCTTGATGAAGTTCTCGGTGGTCCAGGTGTGGTTCTCCAGATCCAGATACTGGTCGGCGCCGGCCTCCTTAAAGGCGTTGAGGTTGATGGCCATGCAGTGGGCCGTCACAACCAGGGGATACTCATAGACCGCGCCGTTGGCGTGGGTGCAGGCGGTCATGGCGGCGGCGTTGATCTCGCTCTTGTCGCCGTCGTCAAACATGTCGCTCAGGTCCACCAGGTAGCCCTTGTCGCCCCAGTTGGTCACCAGGCGCTCGGGGCCCTCCATGATGAGGTCGGGGGCGGCGTTGGCGGTAATGGCGGAGTTGACCTTGTCGTCTCCGTCGGCATAGGCTAAGTACTCGACCTTTACGGAAATGCCGGTGTCGGCGGTGAAGGCGTCGGTGATGGCCTTGACCTTCTCCTCCTTGCCCCAGTCGCCGATGGGATAGGTCCACAGGGTGATCTCGCCGCCGTCGGCAGGAGCGGCGTCAGCGGGGGGTTCCTGGGGCTGATCCTGAGTGGCGGGGGGTGTGTCGTTGCTTTGGCCGCTGTTGCCTCCGCAGGCAACAAGGGCCATGACCATGGTCATGGCCAATAACAGTGCAAGAAGCTTCTTCATCGCGGATCCTCCTTCAAAATCACAAAAAATAGCTTGGTAAGGTCTTGCCTTACTGTGTAAATCATACAATGGATTCCTATATTTGTCAATTGAAATCGAAAAGATTTGCGAAGAACACCCATATTTAGTGGATGTTTCAAAAATTATTTCGATTTTTAGGCAATTTACACTCGAAATTTCCGCCCATTGCGATGGGGACGGCCTTGACAAATGGAAAAAAACTGATAGCCTTATAGGAAAAGAGGCATTCAAACAAGGCCCAAAGGGAATGAGACAGAAAGGGAGCGGGACTATGAAAAAGCACATTCTCTGCCTTGGGGATTCCAATACCCACGGCTACTGCGCGGACCCCGCCGACTGCGCCGACGGCGGCATCCGCTTCAACGAGGACGAGCGCTGGACCTGCCTGCTGCAAAAGGCGCTGGGGCCGGACTATCTGGTGACGGAGGAGGGGCTCAGCGGCCGCACCACCGTGTTTCCGGACCCTCTCCATGAGACCATGGACGCCCTCACCGTCCTCTACGCCCTGCTGAAAAGCCATGAGGTTGTAGACCTGCTGGTCATCATGCTGGGCACCAACGATGTCAAGGAGCGCTTGGGGGTCAACGCCGCCTGTGTCGCCATCGGCATGGAGCGGCTGGTCCGCAAGGCCCAGAGCGTGGACTGCTGGGGGGATCACGCCCCCAATATTCTCATTGTCTGTCCGCCCCCCATCCGGCCGGAGATGGAGCACTCCGAGACCGGAATTCCCATGGGGCGGGGCTGCCTGGAGAAATCCCGGGAGCTGCCGGAATACTACAAAAAGACCGCGGCGCTGGTGGGGGCGCATTACATGGACGCGGCGGGCTGTGAGTTCAACGCTTTGGATGGGATGCACCTGACCCGCCGGGGCCACGCGCAGCTGGCGGAACGGCTGACGAAGATCGTGCGGGGACTGCTGGAGAATTGATCCGCCATGAGGCGCAAAACAGCCGGAACGGAAAACCGTTCCGGCTGTTTTTCACTCCATGCCGTCTTCCGGGGCCGGCTCCGGGGAGTGTTTTTGAAAAATGCGCTCAAAAAACAGCGAGATCAGCAGCGTGGCGGTCACGGGCATAAACAGCACTGGCCACCATTCGCGGATGCAGAACTGGGCGGTCTGGGCCATCAGCAGCACCACCACCACGGTACTTGGCAGGTGGGCAATGGTCAGCTGGAGGGCCGTGCGGAAGAGCCCGCCCACGGTGTACTCAAACCGCCCCAGCAGGGGAAACAGCCAGCACAGCACCCCTGCCGGCAGGATCAGGGCGAAGTAATACGCCACATACAGAAGATAGGGCAGGCTGCCTACGCGGGTGCCGTACCAGCGCACGATGAAGTGGCCGTACAGCAGCGCCGCCGATACGGCCAGGGCAATGAGCCCCGCCGGAAATCCGGTTTTGAAGTTCTGCCGGAAAGAGCGGAGGTAGTACCCGAAGGCCCCGCTCTCCCGGCCCCGGACGCACTTGACCACCGTGTAGTACAGCGCCGCCGTAGCGGGGCCGGCGGTAACCACCGGCAGACACAGAAAAGTCCACAGGATGGAAAGACCGCATACATCCACCATCGTGCTCAGCCAAGTCCAGATTCCCTTTTCAGGATTGAAGAAATCACCCATGAACGTCCTCCCCAGAATTCACGCCGCTTTTGGACGGCGGGAGCAGTTTGGTTTTTCTCCGGCGGCTTTGGCCTCCGTCACACGCATTTCTGCGTCAGCGCCTTGCCCACAGACCTGCGGCTGCGCTCCGCCGCCTCCGGGTTTCTGCGGATGAACTCGCTGAGAAGGGCCTCCACCACATAGAGCTGGGCCATGAGGGCAGAGGAGGAGCCGAACTGAAAGGGTTGTTCGCTGGGGCCGCACAGCAGCACGGTGTCGGCGTAGGCGCTGGCGGGGGAGTTGAGGTAGCGGGTCACCAAAATCAGCTTTGCCCCTCGGTTCCGGATCACCTCCGCCGCCTCCAGCACCTCGTGGGTGGCGCCGGAGTATGAGAAGTAGAGCACCGCGTCCTCCGGTGAAAGAGTGGACAGCATCACCGTCTGCATATGGGAGTCCTGAATGGTCTTGAACTTCGGGGAGGTGGTGGAGAACTGCGCCCAGGCCGCCAGGGCCACCACGGCGTGGTTCCCCTGGCCCAGACAGACCACCTGCCCGGCCCCCTGAATCAGGTCCACCGCCCGCTCCAGGGCGGTCTCCGAGAGCATGTGGTAGGCGTTGTTCAGGGCCTCCTGGGCGGTGTGGAGCACCTTGCCCATCACCTGGCCCGGGGAGTCCTCCCGGGTGATTTCACCGCCGGACTGGCTGACCTCCGGCCCGGCGGGCAGCGCCGCCCGGGCCAGCTCCAGCTTGAAGTCGTTGAATCCCGCCAGTCCCAGCTTCCGGCAGAACAGCGATACCGTGGACACCGCCACCTCGCACTCCGCGCTCAAGTCGGTGATACTGATATATTGGGTTTCCTGCTGGTGCTCCAGCACGTAATCCGCGATCTTCCGTTCCGAGCGGGTGAAGCTCTCATATTCCTGCATCATCAGCGCCACGATATTCTTTCCCAAAGCGCACCTCCCGCCGGCCGCGGCGGCGTTCTGCCTCTTACGGCCTGGCCAAAATCTCCTCGATTGTCTTGTCCACCAGAATCATGCTGCGGGGCATGTGGAAGGGCCCCTTAAAGGTGCTGCCCTTGGTGGACGGTTCCGTAGGCAGGCCGTCCCGGCGGAGGTAGCCGTACCACTCGCCGTACTCCGGGTCGGCGAAATGGGCTTTGCAGTAGTCCGCCGTCTTGTAGAACCAGTCCAGATACTTCTCCTCCCCGGTGTCCCGGTAGAGCATGATGGAGGCGATGAGAATCTCGTTGTGGGGCCACCACAGCTTCATGTCGTGCTCATAGGCCTCCGGGGGCTTGCCCAGAGCGTCGGTGAAGTAGAGCAGTCCGCCGTACTCATGATCCCAGCCGGCGGCAATGGCCCAGTCGAACATCTCCGCCGCCTTCCGCACCAGCGCGCTGTCCCCGGTGCGCTGGGCGTGCTCCAAGAGGAACCAGACGCCCTCAATGTCGTGGCCGGGGTTGACGGTGCGGCCCTCGGTGTAGTAGAGGCGCGGCGTGCCGTCCGTATCCACGTTCTCCAGAGTGCATTTCAGCTCCGGCTTCACGTGGTACCGGAAGATGTCGTCCACGCACTGCTGGGCCCGCTCCTCGTAGAGGGCCTTCCGCTCGGGGTCGGTGCGCAGCAGTACGCCGGTGACGTTCAGAATGATCATGGGGGTGCCGAAGGCCCGGCCGCTGCGGGTCTCGGAGATGGTCTTGGGCCCCATGCCCACCGGATCGGGCATGCCCTGGCTCAGGTTCCAGTACAGGTCGTAGCACTGCCGGGCCCGCTCCAGCCGGGCGCTGTCTCCGGTAACACCGTAGTACTCCGCGTTGGCGATGGCGCAGAAGGCCTCGGAGAAGTAGTACCGCCGCTGGCGGAGGGGCTTGCCCTCCGCGGTGACGGTGAAGTACATCCGCTCGCCGCGCTCGTGGTTGAAGCAGTGGGCCTCCATGAAGTCCAGGCAGCTTTTGGACGCCTCCAGCCACTCCTGCTTTATGCCGTAGCTGCGGCACAAAAAAGCGAAAATCCAGCCGCAGCGGCCCTGCATCCAAATGCTCTTGTCGGTGGAGTAGATCTCGCCCTTCCGGTCCAGGCAGGTGTACACACCGCCGTGTTCCCTGTCCATACCGTGGTCCAGCCAGAACTGGGCGGAGCGCTCCAGCTCGTTTCTGGCCCAGCGGCGGGCGTCCTGCAATTTTTGACGGTCCATAATATTCCTCCTTGTTTCATCTCCGGCGGACTGGCGGCGGCCGTGGGCCGGCCCGCCCGGCAGTTCCGGCGGCATTCTGCGGCGACACCCCTCCGCCGGCGCATCCGTGGGGAGGGGGGCCGGCCGGTGATCCGGCGCTTCTCATCCGCGCCGCCCGCCGGCTTCGGACTGTAAAAATATGATAAAGGCATTCTACCACAGATTTCCGGAATATGCAATTGAATGCGTCCCGTTTTCCTCCGGAACCCGTGAGTGATTGTTCTTGTTATTGCGGGGAAGTCCTGCTATAATAATGCGGACATATATTTTCAAAATCCGTGTGTGAAAAGTTGGCGAATATGGGGATAAGCGGAAGCATGTGAGAAAAATCATCATATTTGCCAACTTCGCGGATGGAGGCAATATCAAACATCAAGGAGGCAATGATGGAGCGCAGAGCGTACAGCGCGGGGGCGGTAAAGCTGTCTTTTTGGTTTCAGGAGTTTCGGAGAACGGTGCAGCTTCTGGCCGCGGGCAATACATTTGACGAGATCCGGCGCCTGAGCGCAGAGGAGAATCTCTTTAGAGCGCCGACGCAAAGACGGGCCGACCAGATCTGCAGAACGGTTTTGGACAGGGCGGGAGCCCTGGATGAAAGCTTCTGCCCGGTATTCCTGGCCGGGGACCTGGCGACGCAGAAACTCTTTGCGCTGGCGGCGGTGATGGCCTGTGACACGCTTTTTTTTGATTTTGTCTATGAGGTCATTCGTGAAAAGCTGATGATTGGCAGCAATGAGCTGTCCCCCCGGGACGTGAGGATATTTTTTCGGGACAAGCAGGCGCAGGACAGCCGCCTGGCCAATTGGACCGATTACACCTGCCAGAGACTGGGCGCCTGCTATAAGACCATGCTCTATGAGGCGGGGGTGACCGACAAGGCGAAGGAGACGCGCAGGATCTGCGCGCCCATTCTGGATTCAGATTTGCGGCAGTGGCTGGAGACGCACGATATGGGGCTGGTGGTCAAGGCCCTGACGGGGGGGAGATGATATGGCGGATCTGGCACGGCGTCTGGATGAGATGGAGGCGTTGATCCGCAAGCCGTCTCTCCGGGGAAGCGGCGGAAGGGCCAACGAGGTCAATTACTGGATCTTTGACTATCCGCCGGAGGGGGAGCTGGAGGTTCGGGAGAGAATCCGGTATCTGCTGGAAAAGAACAAAAGAGGGACGGATGGGTTTAAGCTGGCGGCATTCGATCTCTACGATTTGATGATCGACCACCTGGAGAGCAGAAATTTCTTAAAACAGTGTGTTGCCTTTGAGAAAAAGCAGGGGTTCGCAAGAATTACACAGGCGGTCAACCGCTCCATGAAAATCAACGATCCTGACAGCTTGATTGTTCATCAAATCCGGAAGCATACGCCGGAAGATGCTGTTGTATTCCTGACGGGGATTGGGAAATGCTACCCGGTCCTGCGTTCTCATAAGATCCTGAACACGCTGCACCAGGGCTTTGGAGCGGCTCCGGTGGTCTTATTTTACCCCGGGGTCTATGACGAGCAGCAATTGCTCCTGTTCGGAAAGATTAAGGATGATAACTATTACCGGGCGTTTCGCCTGGTAAAATAGAGGAGGACGGGTTATGCTGATCAAAGAGATGTTCCGCAGGGAGATAGACCGGGAGATTCAAGGGGTAATTATCGCCGGGCAGGGGGAGAGCGGCATTGCTGCCCAGGAATTGGACGAGTATGTGGTCACCCGGGAGCTGCAGCGGCACTTCAGGGATTTCTTTGCCGCGTATAAGAAGGGGATTGTGGGCAGCACCCCTAAGATGGGCGTGTGGATCTCCGGTTTCTTTGGCAGCGGTAAATCTCACTTCTTAAAGATTCTCTCCTATCTGCTGAAAAATGAGCTGGTTGGCCAGCGGCGCGCGTTGGACTATTTTACTGAGGACCGGAAGATCACGGACCCCGCGGTTCTGGCGGATATGGAGTTGGCCGGCAATACGCCTGCCGACGTGATCCTCTTCAATATTGACGCGAAGAGCGACTCCAACAGCAAGCGGAATAGGGACGCCATCGTCAGCGTTTTTCTGAGGGTGTTCAATGAGATGCAGGGTCTGTGCGGCTCTCAGCCCGCTCTGGCCGACTTGGAGCGGAGACTATTGGAGGAGGGGCGCTTTGAGGCGTTCAGGCGCGCCTTTGAGGAGGCGTACGGAGAGGCCTGGGAGGATTCCCGGCAGGACTTCGACTTTATTCAGGACACCGTTGTCGAGGCGTTGTCCGGCGTGGGCTTCATGAGTGAATCCGCGGCCAGGAACTGGTGCGAAAAGGCGGTGGAGCCCTATCAGATCAGCATTGAGGATTTTGCCAAACGGGTCAGGGCCTACATAGACCGCAGGGGCGGGAACCACCATGTGGTATTTCTGGTGGACGAGATCGGCCAGTATATTGGCGAGGACTCCGGGCTGATGCTGAACCTCCAGACGGTCACGGAGGAGCTGGGCAGGGAGTGCGGGGGAAAGGCCTGGGTCATTGTGACCAGCCAGCAGGACATCGACTCCATCACCAACGTAAAGGGCAACGACTTCTCCAAGATTCAGGGGCGGTTTGACACCCGGCTGTCCCTGTCCTCCGCCAATGTGGACGAGGTGATCCGGAGGAGAGTCCTGGATAAAAACGATACGGCGGCGGAGACGCTGCGGCTGCTGTATGAACAGTGGGAGACGGACCTGCGCAATAAGATCCTCTTCACCGGCGATGCCGAAAAGAAGCTCTACGCGGATGGTGCCGGCTTTGCGGAGATCTATCCCTTTGTGGGCTATCAATTCAACCTCCTGGCCGGCGTGCTGACTGCCGTGCGGACCCACAGCGCCTCCGGCAAGCACCTCTCCGAGGGAGAGCGGTCCATGCTGGCCATGTTCAAAGAGTCCGCTGAGAGGCTGAAAACACAGGAGACCGGCGTACTGGTTCCCTTTCATATGTTCTACGACGCCATGGAGAATTTTCTGGATCACTCCCACAAGGGCGTTATTATCAGGGCCTACGACAACAGCTGCATCAATCCGGAGCGGAAAGACGGCGGCGTGTTTGCCATCAATGTTTTGAAGACGCTGTTCCTGATAAAATATGTGACGGAGATCGAGGCGAACACTGATAACATCACCAGCCTGATGATTGACCGCCTGGATACGGACCGTCTGGAGCTGAAAGGGCGGGTGGAGGAGGCGCTGAAGGTCCTGACGAGGCAGATGCTTGTCCAGAAAAACGGCGGGATCTACGTGTTTCTGACCGATGAGGAGCAGGAGATCAACCGTGAGATCGAGAGGCAGGAGGTGGATTCCGGCACCGTTCTTCAAAAGGCCGCGGAACTGATCTTTGAGGACATTTTCCCGGACAGGAAGTACCGCCACCCCGCGTTCAATGGCCGGTACGCGTTCGCCTACAACCAGGCGGTGGATGACCAGCCCTATAAGGCCGTCCAGAGCCACGACATCGGACTGCGTGTTCTGACCTCACGGTACGACGGCGGACTGGACGACAGCGCCCTGCGGATAAAATCCGGTCAGGACCGGGAAGTTCTCGTTGTCCTGGCCAATGACGGCGCCTTTTGGGGCGAGCTGCAAACGTATTTGAAGATCGAGAAATATTTGCAGCAGGGCGCCGCGGCGAGGACGGTTAAATATGAGGACATTAAGGACGCCAAGAGGAAGGAGATGCGTACCCGCAGCGAGAACGCCAAGCTGTATTTGACGGGAGCGTTGAAAGAGGCGGCCATCTATGTCAACGGCGACATTGCCCGCATCTCCGTCAAAGAGGTGGCGGGACGCTTTAACGAGGCGCTGGGGCGGCTGGTGCAGACAGTCTACCACAAGCTCCCCTATATTGACACCCCCATGGATGACGCGGGGCTCCGGGAGCTGATGCGCACCGGCGGTGGGCGGCTTGCTTTGGGAACAGATGGTCCTGTGGCAAATATTCATGCCCTGGAGGATGTGCTGGATTTTATTTCCAGGAACTCCCGGGTGCATATGAAGACCTCCATGAAGAGCGTGAAGGACCGTTTCATGAGAGCGCCCTACGGCTTTGTGGACGACGACATCCACTGGCTGGTGGCGTGCCTGTTCAAGCGGGGCGATTTGACCTTCACCGTCAACGGAGCCGGTGTGACGCCCCTGAACAGCTCCCAGGAGGAGATCATCGGCTTTATTACGAAGAAGGCCTTTGCGGAGAAGCTCCTGATGGAGGAGCGGACCCGGGTGCCGGAGGGGGACAAAAAGGCTGTCCGCGAGGTTATGAAGGAGCTGTTTCACGCCGGCGGCGCGCCGGAGGACGAGGACGCCCAGATGCAGGAGTTCCAGAGACACGGCAGAAGGCTGCTGTCGGAGTTTGAGGGCCTGGAGCAGGGCTATCAGAGCTGCCCCTACCCCGGCAGAAAGACCCTGGAGAGGGGCAGACAGCTGCTGCGGGAAGTGGAAGCGCTCCAGCAACCGCTGGAGTTCTTTCAGACCATCGCCCGGCGGCGGGACGACTTCCTGGACCTGGCGGAGGACTATGAGCCCCTGGATGCCTTTTTCCGCGGCGAGCAGCGGGAGATCTTCCGGCGGGCGGTGGATATGCTGAACATCTACGAGGACAGCAAGACCTACATCGTGGACGAGGCCCTGGAGGACACCGCGGCCCGGATGCGGGCCATCGTGGGGAAGGAGCGGCCCTATGGGGATATTCCAAAGCTGCCGGAGCTGCGGGCGAAATTTACGGCGGCTTACATGAAGGTGCTGCGGGCGGAGTCCGCCCCGGTGCTGGACGGCATCGACCAGGCCAGGGCCCGTGTTTTGGAGGTGCTGAACACCAAAGCGTATGCGGGGGAGAAAAAAGAGCGCTACCTGAGCCAGTTCGCCGAGCTTCGGGACGGCGCGGAGCGCTGCAACAACGTATCCACCCTGCGCGGATACAAGGACAAGGCTGAGGCGCTGAGAATCCGCCTGCTGAACGAGATGGACCGTCTGGACCAGGCCAGAGCCCAGGCGGAGGCCGCGGAGGCCCTGGGCGTCCCGGCGCCGGCGGGGACCGCGCCGTATCAGGCCCGCAGAACCAGGAATGTGACCATCAAGAGCGTGGCCCGCACCGCCTCCTGGCGGCTGGAGAGCCCGGAGGATATTGACCGGGCGCTGGCGGAGCTCCGCCGGGTATTGACAGCGGAGCTGGCGGAGCATGATATTTTGAATGTGGAGTTTTGACCATGAATAAGACCGCCGTTAAAAATTTTGCCGTCTGGGCCCGGAGCAGGCTCATCGCCGATGTGCGCTACCGGGCCGGGCTGGTGGGGATCACGGAGAGGGGAATTCAGGACCCGCTGCCCCAGTCCGACGCCACCGCGGAGTTTTACGACATCGGCACCGCGACGCCCTATGTCATCAGCGGTCCGGCGGCGGTCCGGCAGCGGCGGAGCCTGACGGAGGCCGTCCGCCGCCTCTCCGCGGACGGCGGCTATGATTCCGCCTACCGGTACATCATGGAGGAGGCGGCGTACACATGGTTCAACCGCCTCATTGCCGTGCGGTTCATGGAGGTCAACGATTACCTGCCGGGACGTGTGCGGGTGCTGTCCTCCGAGAGCGGCAAGATTGAGCCGGATCTGGTGACGAACCCCTTTGACGCCGGGTTGGACTTCACCCCGGAGGAGGAGAGGACCATCCTCCGGATGAAGGAGGACAGCCGGATGGACGAGCTGTTCCGCCTGCTGTTCATCAAGCAGTGCAACGCCCTCCATGAGATTCTGCCCGCCCTGTTTGAGCGGACGGAGGACTATACGGAGCTGCTGATGAACCTGTCCGTTGTGGATCGGGAGGGTGTGGTGTGGCGGCTGACCCACGACATCCCGGAGGAGGACTTCAATGTGGAGAAGGGCGGCCAGGTGGAGATCATCGGCTGGCTGTACCAGTACTACAACACCGAGCCCAAGGCCCAGGTGTTCGCCCGGCCCGCCGGCCAGAAGATCCGGAAGGAGGAGATCCCGGCGGCCACCCAGCTGTTTACGCCGGACTGGATCGTGCGGTACATGGTGGAGAACTCCCTGGGGCGGCTGTGGCTGGAGCACGGCGGTGCGGGGATGGCCTGCGGAAGCGGCGGGGCCGCCCTGCGGGAGCTGTGGACTTACTATCTGGACGGGGCGGAGCAGGAGCCGGAGGTGGAGGAGCAGCTGGCGGAGCTGCGGCGCGGCTGCCGCCTGGAGAGCCCCGCCGGGATCCGGGTCATCGACCCCTGCATGGGCAGCGGGCACATTCTGGTCTACGCCTTTGACGTGCTGATGCAGATCTACGAGAGCGCCGGCTGGGAGCGGCGGGAGGCCGCCCGCAGCGTTGTGGAGCACAACCTGTACGGCCTGGACATCGACAAGAGGGCCTATCAGCTGGCGTATTTCGCCGTGATGATGAAGGCCCGGCAGTATGACCGGCGGTTTTTGACCCGGGGAATCCAGCCCCAGGTGTATTACCCCGGCCTGGATCCGGAGCTGCGGGAGTTTGGGTCTTTGCTGGTTCTGGAGGCGGCGGCGGAGCAGGCGCGGGACGGGCAGGTATCCATGCTGGAGGAGGCGGAGGGCTACCGGAGGCTGCTGGCGGGGGAGTATGACGTGGTGGTGACAAATCCGCCGTATATGGCGGTGAGCAACGCCGGCGGCAGGATGCGGGAGTATGTGAAGGAGAACTTTCCCGACAGCAAAAGCGATCTCTTCGCCTGTTTCATCGAGCGGTGCGGGGGGCTTGTCAGGGAGAACGGATACCAGGCCATGATTACCCAGCACGCCTGGATGTTTCTCTCCAGCTTTGAAAAGCTGCGGATGAAATTGCAGGCGGTAGATACCGTCAATATGGCGCACCTGGGGCCCAGGGCCTTTGAGGAGATCGGCGGCGAGGTGGTGCAGACCGCCGGCTTTGTCATGCGGAAGAGCTGTGTCAAGGGGTATCTGGGAACATACTGCCGGTTGACTGAGCCCAATACCCAGCAGGGGAAAGAGGAGATGTTTCTTGCGGGGGAAAACCGCTACGCCGCCCGGCAGGAAGACTTCTCCAAAATTCCCGGGGCCCCGGTGGCGTATTGGGTGAATAAGGATAAAATATCCCTTTTTCAAAACAGGACGATTCAGGACATTGCCCCACCCCGATTTGGCATGTCCACTTCGGACAACCACCGCTTCGTCCGCTTGTGGCATGAGATCGGCTGTGATAAGTTTTCGTTTCCGGCGGCAGAGGAGGCGCTGGTGGATAAGGGGAAAAAGTGGTACCCGTACAATAACGGCGGCCAGTTTCGAAAGTGGTATGGAAATAACTATGATGTTGTAAATTGGGAGCATTCCGGAAGCGAGATCAAGGCCTTTGGAAGAGCGGCAGTCAGAAACAAGCGCTTCTATTTTCGGCCGGGAATTACCTGGACGGCCATTTCCGGAGCAAAGATAGCTGTCCGGGCCTTTGGCTGCGGGTTTATATTTTCAAGCGCGGGATTTTGCGTTTTTTCCCATCGGGCCTATGAGTTGTTAGCGCTGTTAAACAGCAAAGTGGGAATGTATTTTTTGAGAGTGTTTTCTCCGACCATGAATTTTAACGTTGGGGACGTGGCGAAGATTCCTGTGAAAATCCAAGAAGATGGGACGGAGGCGACCCGGATTGCGGAGATTGCCGAACGCTGCGTCAATGACTCCCGCTTAGACTGGGATTCGTATGAGACTTCCTGGGACTTCAAAAGACATCCGCTGATCTGAAAAGAGACGCGGGCGATAGAACGGGGGATGGAGAATATTTCGGCCCATCCCCTGAAACGGCACCCTGCGGGGGGTGAAGAAATGGCGAAAAAATATGTAAACTGAGAGGAAACGATGGGAAGACTGATTTCCGATAAATTTACCGCCTGGCAGGCGGAGTGCGAGGCCCGCTTCCAGCGGCTCAAGGCCGGCGAGGAGGCGCTGAACCGCATCTTCATCGACATTTACGGCCTCCAGGACGAGCTGACGGCGGAGGTGGCGGACCGGGACGTGACGGCGCATCGAATTTTCAGCAAAAGAGAAGACGTGCCCGAGTCCATGCGGGGCAGCGCCTATGTCCGCACGCTCCGGGACGAGATCGTCTCCCTCCTCTCCTACGCCGTGGGCTGCATGTTCGGGCGCTATTCCCTGGACAAAGAGGGTCTGGCCTACGCCGGCGGGGATTGGGACGAGAGCAGATATGTGACTTTCCGGCCTGAAGGGGACAACATCCTCCCCCTCACTGACGAGGCGTATCTGGAGAAAGACGTCATCACCCGCCTGTGTCAGTGGCTGCAGGTGGTCTACGGGGAGGACACCCTGGAGGAGAATCTGGAGTTCATCGCCAGGGCCCTGGGAAATCGGGGCGGCACTCCCCGGGAGATCATCCGGAACTATTTCCTGAGGGACTTCTACGCGGACCACTGCAGGACCTACCAGAAGCGGCCCGTCTATTGGCTGTTTGACAGCGGAAAGCACAACGGCTTTAAGGCGTTGATCTACCTCCACCGCTATACGCCGGACACCACGGGAAAGCTGCGGGTGGACTACCTGCACCGCCTCCAGCGGGTCTATGCCCGGGAGATCGAGCGGATGCGGGACCTGGCGGACAACAGCGGAAATCCGCGGGAGGCGGCCGCCTCCGTCAAGCGGAGGGAGAAGCTCCAAAGGCAGCTGCTGGAGTGCCGGGAATACGATGAGAAGATCGCCCACCTGGCCCTGGCCAGAATCGAGCTGGACCTGGACGACGGCGTAAAGGTGAACTACGAGAAGCTCCAGACGGCGGCGGACGGGAAGATGTATCCGGTGCTGGGGAGGATTTGAGGGAGAGTATGGCAGAGTTGAGTCTGAGACAGATTGAAGACCGCCTGAACGCCGAGTTTGCCGGCGAGGGCCGCAGGCTGATCTTCTGGTATGACGACCGCGGGGACTTTTCGGAGGACGTCGGCGCCCTGGAGCTGGTTTGCGCCAAAGTGTACCGCCTTGAGCCGGACAACCAGTTTTACACCAAGTATTTTCTGGAGCGGGTGGACCGGGAGACCAGCTATTTGGTCTACGCGCCGTTTCCAAAGCCGGATGCGGAGGACAACCATCTGGAGGACACGCTGCTGTACTCCAAGCGGTTCTGCGCGGACCGGGCCGCTCTGCTCTGCGCGGATCTGGGGATCGGGGAGGAGCACCGATGGCTGATTGAAAAGCACAGCAAGCTTTTCAACAACAAGAAGTTTGTTCAGCGGTTTTACAATTTGGAGATTGACCGCTTTGACACGGAGACCATTTTGACCGGCCTGCTCTGCGCGGCCTGTCAGACCCGCGCCTGCTCCTTTGACGAGGTGGTCTGCGCTTTGCTGATGGAGGATCTGGAGAGGAATCCCTGCCTGGAGAAACTTTACGCGCAGGGACTGGCCGATACATTTTGGGAATTCTGCGGACAGCAATTTGGATATACCGAGGAGGTGCCCTCGCTGGAGCGTTTCGTGACGGCCCTGTTTGTCACCTGCGCAGACAGGTATATGCGCGGCGGACTGCCGGAGGCCTGGCGGCCCTTCCTGGCCTCCCGTCCCGGCAGCGTAGTCGCGTTTATGGACAATCTGATGAACAGCGCCGTCTGCCGGGGGCGGTTTGACCAGCTCTCCGCCCACGTCTCCAAGGAACTGGGAGCCGCCTCGGCGCTGGCGGCCTGCCCGCCGGAATCGCTGCTGAACTGCGATACATTTTTGGACGTCGACCGTGTTTTGATCCGGTGGCTTGTGGACCGCCTTCTGGCGGAGGACGTTGGAGCCAGGCTGGACGGCAGCTCGATTCCGGAGATCTGCGGGAGGCGGAGCAGGCTCCACTTCGGCACGCAGACGGAGACGGCCTATCGGCTTTTGGAAAATGCACACAGGCTGGTTCTGTCCGCCGGGTACAGTGGACCGGACAGCTTCGCCGGCATCGCGGAGCAGTACCTGGCCGGGGACTATCTGATCGATCAGGCGTACCGGAAATTCTATCTGTGCTATGACCGGATGGACGGCCCGGAGGTGTTTGAACCGCTGCGGGAGCTGGTGGAGAATATCTATACAGCGGAGTACCTTGCCGGGCAGCTCCCAAGGTGGAACGGCGGGATGCTGGAACCGGAGGCGCTGGCCGTGCTGCCGCGGCAGAGAGACTTCTACCGGAGGTTTGTAAAGAGCACCGGCGAGCGGACCGTTGTGATCATCTCTGACGCGATGCGCTATGAGGTGGGCCGGGAGCTCTTTGAAAAGCTGCGGGACGAGCCCCGGTGCGCCAGCGCGAAATTGGAGGCGATGCTTGGCGTGCTGCCGTCCTACACCCATCTGGGGATGGCCTCGCTGCTTCCCCACAGCACCTTGGAGATGACGGAGACGTACCAGGTTTTGGCGGACGGAAAACGCTGTGACGATATGGAGAGCCGTCAAAAGATCCTTCTGAGCGGCTGCCCCGAAGGCGTATGCGTGCGCTTTGATGATATAAAGACGCTGAAAAAGGAGAGTCTGCGGGAGATTCTGACCGGAAAACAGGTGGTCTACGTCTACCACAATCAGATCGACGCCAGAGGAGAGACCGCGCAGACGGAAAATGAGGTGTTTGTCGCCTGTGAGGAGGCGGTCAGGGAGATCATGGCGCTGATCCAGCGGATCTCCATCAACGGAAACACGTATCGATTTTTGATCACGGCGGACCACGGATTTATCTACAAACGGGAGAAGCTGGCTGAGAGCGACAAGATCAGCGGAGTCGGCGGGAAAGGCGGGTTTGTGAACCGGCGCTTTATCGTGTCGGGAGAGCCGGTGACTGGCGGCGGCATTCAGAATTTCCCCCTGGGGTGGTTTCTCGATAACGGGGAGAGCCGGTCTGTTTCCGTGCCCCTCGGCGGCAATGTATTCCAGGCGCCCGGCGGACTGAATTACGTTCATGGCGGCTCCTCCCCCCAGGAGATGCTGATTCCGGTATTGGATATTAAGATGGAGCGCGGCCATGTGGAGACTAAGGCGGCGGAACTCTCTCTCATCAGCATTGTCCGGAAGATCACGAATCTGCTTACGACTTTGGACTTTCTCCAGACGGAGCCTGTAAGCGATACGGTGAAACCGGCGGTTTATAAGATTTTTTTCCTCTCGGAGCGGGGGGAGAGGATCTCCAATGAGAATATTCACGCTGCGGACAGCCGGGAGCCGGAGGCGCAGAGACGCATTTTCCGGCTGCGCTTTACATTTAAGAATCAGAGGTATCATAGAGACCAGCAATATTATTTGGTGGTCTGCGACGCCGCTACCGGCGCGGAGATATTCCGGCATTCCGTCATCATGGATCTGGCGGCTGCCGATGATTTCGGATTTGGATTTTAAGCGGATGGGCCCGCATGACCGCGTTTTTTGAATCCGGCGATACCGGCGCGGTTCTGGGAGCGAAGCTGCGGCAGGACGCATCGTTCGGAAAAATGGGGGGAGAGGAGGACTGCACCGGCCGCTTTGTCCTGTTTCCGCCGGAGACGGGGATAGACACGGCGCTTTTCACCGGCTTCACCGCTGTATGCCAGGCCGGGAGATGTTCAAGATCCACACGATATGTGAATAATATGCAATATGACAGAGCGAAAGGAGAAAACAGTATGAGGATCGCGGTAACTTATGAGGACGGCCAGGTGTTTCAGCACTTTGGCCATACCCGGGAGTTTAAGGTCTACGATGTGGAGGACGGAGAGGTGAGGTCGGCGCAGGTGGCGGAGACCAATGGCGCCGGCCACGGCGCGCTGGCCGGTGTGCTGAGCGCGCTGAACGCCGGCGTTTTGATCTGCGGCGGCATCGGCGGCGGCGCTCAGGCGGCCTTGGCGGAGGCGGGTATTCAGATCTATGGCGGCGTCTCCGGCGGCGCGGACGAGGCGGTGGCGTCGTTCCTGGCCGGGACGCTGGCCTATGATCCTGACGTCTGCTGCAGCCACCACGGCGAGCATCATCACCAGGGCGGTGAGTGCGGCGGCCACAGCTGCGGAGAGCACACCTGCGGCGGACAGTGAGGAGCTGGATATTCTCGCGTCCATAGTAAAGCGGGGCGGCAGACACTGGTCTGCCGCCCCGCTTTTGTCTATTCCATGGCCTCGGTCAAGGCCTGAATGAGGTTCTCCTTGGTGATGGGTTTGTAGAGAAATGTTTTGGCTCCAATGTCGTGAGCTTCGTTGATGGTGTCGTCGTAAACCAGGGAAGAGACCATGATAATCCGCGCGTCAGGGTGCTCCTCCAGGATGATCTGCGCGGTCTCCAGACCGTCGATGCCGGGCATGATGATGTCCATGGTTACGGCGTCCGGCAGAATCTCTTCATAGCGGGCGATGGCCTCCTCGCCGTTTTCGCAGTATGCCGCCACCTCAAAGTCGGAGCCCTCCAGCATCTTGCGGATTTGCAGCTCCATCATCCGGGAATCATCAACTACCATAACTTGTTTTTTCATATGTCCGCTTCCTTCTTCTGTCATTTTAGGCACAGCCGTCCTGGGCGTCCCCCAGGGGGATATGGAGAGTCAGCTGTATATGTTCGCCCTGATCGCCGGAGTAGGTGAGAACGATGTCCTCCCGGTGTCCCTCCAGCGTGCGGCGCCCCGCCTGGAAGGCCGGGACGCTGAACCGCGCGGGAATCTTGGTCAGCTGAAACAGCTGGGAGGCAAAGTGCCCGCACAGCACATTGATATATTCTTTTGCCACGTCCTCAATGTCCTGCTGGCTGATCTCCTCCGTCTGCATCATGAATTGAGCCGCCCGGGTGAACAGGGCTCTCTCCGCGCACAGGGAAAAGGCCATATGGAATCCCTTTTCAAACGTGATATATACGGTATAGATCTCTCCCGCCGGATCTGCGGTGTCCGGGTGGAGCTGAACTCCCGTCGCTTGGGGGGTGATCTCCCGGGTGATCCGTCCGTAGAGCTCCGCCAGGTCTTTTTGCGGCATCAGGGTACTCATAAGCCGCCTCCTCTCTTCCGGTTTCCGCGGCGGCGGCTACATGACCACAATCTCGCCGCACACCATTTTGACGATACACTGCCGTGTCTCCTGCCGCAGGCGGAGGACCTCGTCTCCGAAGCTGATCTCCGTCCCCGGATAGGCGTGGGAGCACTC
The DNA here is from genome assembly GCA_910585385.1 of uncultured Oscillibacter sp. GTDB lineage: Bacteria > Bacillota > Clostridia > Oscillospirales > Oscillospiraceae > Oscillibacter. The sequence continues at coordinate 19,270 of CAJUDV010000012.1, forward strand.
CAGCCGTCCGCTCTCCGTCTCTTTCAGCGTCTGCTTGATGTCGACCAGATCCTCTTCCAGCTGCTTGAGCTTGAGCTCGGCCACGGAGAGCTTCATCCGGGTCTTGCCCAGAATGCTGGACTTGGTGGGGCTGTCCAGCTGGCACTCCAGCTTTTCCAGCTCCATTTCCAGCTCCTTCAGCTGCTTTTGGATGATCTCCCGCTCGAAGTTTGTGCAGGGCAGGCCGCCCAGGGCAATGGAGGTCCGGCACTCCGATTGGGCGCCCACGGTAGAGACGTTGACCATCTTGGCCGCCCAGATCCGGCCGCCCATGATACATCCCCGGCCGGAGCGGACCCGGACCTCGCCGTCGCAGTAGATGCTGCCGTTGATGATGCAGTCGGTTTGCAGGTTTTCCCGGGCGTAGATGGTGGCGTTTTCAATGTACTTGGAGAAAATGCTCCGCTGTGAGCGGACAATTGTGCTTCCATCACCCAGAATGCCCTTGACCACTACCAGGTCACCGCCGGCTTCCACTGAGCTGCCGGCTTCCACGACGCCGCCCACGTGGATGTTGCCCATGGCGCGGATGGTAAAGCCGCTGAGTACGTCGCCCTCAATGTTGATGTCGCCGATGAAATTGATGTCTCCTGTGGAGAAGTCCACGTCTCCTTGAATGTCCAGCACGGGTTTGACCTGAAAGCTGCGGCCGGTGAACTCTACGTGTCCGGCCATAGAGGCGATGAGGGTGAGCCCGTCCTCGCTGATCTCGGTATTCCGCCCCTTGGGAAGGGGGACGGGCCGGCCGCTTTTGGCGGGAATTTCCTGGTCCAGCACAGTGCGCCCGGGGTCGCCCTCTGTGGGTTGAATCAGCCGGCAGATCTCCTGTCCCAGCTTTACGTTGCGGATCAGGTTGAGATTGGTGTAGTCCACCTGGCCGTACTCATCCACCTCCAATACCCGGTCGATAGACCGGGGGAAGTAGTCCACAATGTTGCCGTTTTCCCCGTCAAAGGCGCGCTTTCCCTTGGCGATGAGGAAGAGGTGAAAATACCGCTCGTCGTCATGGGCCAGCCGGTTCACAAGACGCTCGTCCACGCCGAAGGAGATGCCCTGGTCCAGCATGGTCCGCAGAAGCAGCTCGCGGCTCAGCTCCTGCCCAGGGCCGACGGGGGGAAGCACAAGGACCCAGGCGTAGAGCTTATCCGCGGAGAGGAAAAAATGGGGCAGCGCGTCCAGCGCCAGGGGGGCGTCCTGCTCCGGATTCTGACCCTGGTCCGGTTTCTTTTTGGGCGCGCTTTTCTTCTCGCCGTCCCGGATCTGTTTCAGCCGTGAGCTGCATACGCCGGTTATGGAAGACCGCAGCCGGCCCAGTTCCTTCTGGATCATCTCCGGGGGAAGCGCGCCCTCCTCATCCAGGGAGAGGAGGGGGGCGGGGAGGTAGCCGGAGATTCTCCGGCGCAGGTCATAGAGGCGGAAGAGGGGATGCTCCGGGGGAAGCTCCAGCCGGGCCGGGTCCGTGCTGCCGCCCGCCAGAGGCTCCGCGGCCGCCTCCTCCACAACGGATTCCCGCTCCGCGCCTGTCTCATCCGCCGCTCCGGTCTCCTGCTTTGAGCCAAACAGGATGTTCGTAATCGTCTCCTTCAATGACATGTCTGCATCACCGCCGTTTCTATCAATAATGAACTGTGTTTTATTATACGCGGAAGAGGGCCTCTTGGCAAGATGGGAGTTTTCGATTTTTTCCCGGGGATCTTTTCCGTGGATGTGCGAAAGCGCAGGAATACCGCTGGATTATTTGCGGCGAATATGGAAAATAAGGTTGACAAATATGAAATTTTTGTTAAAATAAATAAGGTTCAAAAGGCGTACGCCTTTTTCATGGTTTGTGGACAAACCATGATTGATGGGGGTTGTGCGCCGGGATCACAAAAAAATTTGGAGGTTTGCAATGAAGAAGTTTCTCAGCATGCTGCTGGCGCTGGTGATGGTTCTGGCCCTCGCCGGATGCGGCGGCAAGAACGACGCCCCCGCCAATACCCCCGCCCCGGACGCAAACGCCGGCACCGATCAGCCTCAGGAGGGCGACGCCGCCCCCGCCGGGGACTGGCACATCGGCATCATTACCGGCACCGTCTCTCAGTCTGAGGACGACCTGCGCGGCGCCGAGGCCATTCAGGCCAAGTACGGCGAGGATAAGGTCAAGCTGGCCACTTATCCCGACAACTTCACCGAGGAGCTGGAGACCACGATCCAGACCATCGTCAACATGTCCGACGATCCTCTGATGAAGGCCATCATCGTCAACCAGTCCGTCCCCGGCACCGCCGAGGCCTTCACTCAGATCAAGGAGCGCCGCCCCGACATCCTGTGCATCGCCGGCGAGGCCCACGAGGATCTGCCCGTGGTGGGCGCCTCCGCCGACCTGGTGTGCAACAACGACTTCGTCTCCCGCGGCTACCTGATCATCCGCACCGCCCACGAGCTGGGCTGCGACACCTTTGTCCACATCTCCTTCCCCCGGCACATGTCCTATGAGACCATGAGCCGCCGTGTGGCCGTCATGGAGGAGGCCTGCAAGGAGTTCGGCATGCAGTTCGTCCTGGAGACCGCTCCCGATCCCACCACCGACGTGGGCGTCACCGGCGCCCAGGCCTACGTGCTGGAGAAGGCCCCCGAGTGGATCCAGAAGTACGGTCAGAATTCCGCCTACTTCTGCACCAACGACGCCCATACCGCTCCCCTGCTGCAGCGCCTGCTGGAGCTGGGCGGCTACTTCATCGAGGCCGACCTGCCCTCTCCTCTCATGGGCTATCCCAATGCCCTGGGCGATCTGGACCTGACCGCTGAGGCCGGCGACTTCGACGCCATTCTGGCCAAGGTGGAGAAGGCCGTTGTGGACGCCGGCGGCGAGGGCCGCTTCGGCACCTGGGCTTACTCCTATGGCTACTGCCTGTCCGCGGGCCTGGCCCAGCACGCCATCAATGTCATTGAGGGCAACAGCGAGATCACCGACATGGACGATGTGGCGGCCGCCCTGCAGGAGTACTCTCCCAAGGCCGCCTGGAACGGCTCCGGCTACACCAACGCCGACACCGGCGTCAAGGAGGACAACGTGTTCCTGATCTACCAGGATACCTATGTCATGGGTAATCCCGGCAAGTTCATGGGCGCCACCGACGTTGAGGTGCCCGAGAAGTACTACACCGTGAAGTAATTCCGGCGCGGTCATTTTTGTAGAGAATTGGCAGTGGAAACAGGGGGGAGGTTCATCCTCCCCCTGTTTCTTACAACCTGTATTCACAACTGAAAATGGCGGAAAGACCAGGGTTGTCCCAATCGCGGCGAAAGGGAACCCGGACGGCGTTTGCGGTTGTGAACACAGGGCTTTTTAGATAAGGGGTGTGATTTCGATAGGCAATTCAACTGCTCCTCTGCTGGAGATGCGCAGCATCAAAAAGGACTTTTTCGGCAATCAGGTCCTTACCGACATCAATTTCACGCTGGGCGAGGGAGAGGTCCTGGGCCTGTGCGGTGAGAACGGCGCGGGCAAGTCCACGCTGATGAAGATTCTCTTCGGCATGGACGTGATCCGGGAGACCGGCGGCTATGAGGGCGACGTCCTCATCGGCGGCGAGAAGGCGGTGTTCAACACCCCCTTCGACGCGCTGAAGGCGGGCATCGGCATGGTCCACCAGGAGTTCTCGCTGATCCCCGGCTTCACCGCCACCGAGAACATTCTGCTCAACCGGGAGCCCCAGAAGAAGAATGTGATCTCCCAGGTTTTCGGTGAGCGGCTCAACACCTTGGATTACAAGGAGATGGACCGCCGGTCCGCGGCGGCCATTGAGAAGATGGGCGTGGAGATCGACGCCAAGATGGTCATCAGCAGTATGCCCGTGGGCCACAAGCAGTTTACGGAGATTGCCCGTGAGCTGAGCAAGGACCAGCTCAAACTTTTGATCTTGGACGAGCCCACCGCCGTGCTGACGGAGAAGGAGGCCGAGGCCCTGCTGGAGTCCATCCGGGGCATGTCCGCCCAGGGGATCTCTGTGATCTTCATCACCCACCGCCTCCACGAGATTCTGGCGGTGTGCGACAAGGTGGTGGTGATGCGGGACGGCCGCGTGGTTCGGGACGTCCCCGCCAAGGAGACCAGCGTGGACGACATCACCCGCTGGATGGTGGGCCGCGATGTGCAGAGCGCCTCCGCTTCCACGGAGGCGAAAGCCGAGGCGTCCGACGCCAGGACCATTATGTCCATCAAAAATCTCTGGGTGGATATGCCCGGCGAGACGGTGCGCAATGTCTCCCTGGATGTGCGTGAGGGCGAGATCCTGGGCATCGGCGGCCTGGCCGGCCAGGGCAAGCTGGGCATTCCCAACGGCGTCATGGGTCTCTATGAGGCCGGCGGCACCGTGGTGTTCAATGGCCAGGAGATTCCGCTGAACAGCCCCCGCAAGTGCCTGGACTCCTCCCTGGCTTTCGTGTCGGAGGACCGCCGGGAGGTGGGACTGCTGCTGGACGAATCGCTGGAGTGGAACATCGCTTTCCCCGCCATGCAGATTCAGAATAAGTTTTTGAAAAAGCTCTTTGGCGGCGCCGTCAAGTGGCGGGACGAGAAGGCCATCCACACCGTGACGCAAAAATATATTGACGCCTTGGAGATCAAGTGCACCAGCTCCAAGCAGAACGCCAGGGAGCTCTCCGGCGGCAACCAGCAGAAGGTGTGCCTGGCCAAGGCCTTTGCGCTGGAGCCCAAGTTCCTCTTCGTCTCCGAGCCCACCCGGGGCATTGACGTGGGCGCCAAGGCCCTGGTGCTGGATGCCCTGAAGCAGTTCAACCGGGAGAGCGGCGTCACCGTGGTCATGATCTCCTCCGAGCTGGAGGAGCTGCGGCAGACCTGCGACCGCATCGCCATCATCTCCGGCGGACAGGTGGCGGGGATTCTTCCCGCGGCGGCGTCCTCGGAGGAATTCGGCTTGCTGATGGTCAGCAAGGTCATATAAGGAGGAGGGAACGATATGCATCAACCTGCGGCTGCGATCGCATTGCAATACTGGCTCAAAAAGATGGGCTATCCCCGGCTGATCATCGCCGGCTTCCTCCTCTTTTTGTTCATTATGGCCCCCATCACCGGGTCCGACCTGCCCACCCAGATCACCAACGTCATCAACCGTTTCAGCTGGAACGCCGTGCTGGTGCTGGCCATGGTACCCATGATCCACTCCGGCTGCGGACTGAACTTCGGCGTGCCCCTGGGCGTCCTGGCGGGCCTTTTGGGCGGTACGCTGGCCATTGAGATGGGCTTTACCGGGCCTATGAGCTTCCTGATGGCCGTTGTGGTGTCCACTCCCTTCGCCATCCTCTTCGGCGGCGGCTACGGCGCGCTGCTGAACAAGATCAAGGGCGGCGAGATGATGGTGGCCACCTACGTGGGGTTCTCCTCGGTGTCCTTCATGTGCATCATGTGGCTGCTGATCCCCTACAAGAACCCCTCCATTGTCATGGCGTACACCGGCGTGGGCCTCAGGAATATGTTTGCCCTGGACAGCTTCTACGCGGGCGTTCTCTCAAAGTTCTGGGAGATTGACCTGAACCCCCTGGGGATCAATCTGGTGATTCCCACCGGGTCCATCCTGTTCTTCATACTGCTTGCTTTGGGCGTGTGGGCGTTCCTCCACACCAAGACCGGAACCGCCATGACCGCCGTGGGCTCCAACCCCACGTTTGCCAGGGCCTCCGGCATCAATGTGGACCGGATTCGGATTCTGTCGGTGATCCTGTCCACCTGGCTGGGCGCCGTGGGCGTTCTGGTCTATCAGCAGGGCTTCGGCTTCGTGCAGCTCTATACGGCCCCCCAGAATATGACCATGCCGGCGGTGGCGGCCGTTCTCATCGGCGGCGCGTCGGTGAATAAGGCCTCCATCTCCAACGTCATCATCGGCACGTTTCTCTTCCAGGGGCTTGTAACCATGACGCCCACCGTGATCACCGCCCTGATTCACACGGACGTGAGCGAGGTCATCCGCATCATCGTCTCCAACGGCATGGTGATCTACGCCCTGACGAGAAAGACGGAGGGAGCGAAATGAAGATGAAAAAGAATTTGCGGGGCCAGAGCTCCGACTTCCTCCAGAACAACCTGGTGCCGCTGATGTTTATCATCATCTGCGCCATCTGCATCCCCCTGTCCGATTTTTCCCCCAGCTATCTGCTCAACGAGATTGTCACCCGCATGGGCCGGAACATTTTCCTGATCCTGAGCCTCTTGATCCCCATCATGGCGGGCATGGGATTGAACTTCGGCATGACCCTGGGCAGGTGGCCCTGATCTTCGTCACCGACTGGCAGATCTGGGGCATTCCCGGCGTGGTGCTGGCCATGATCCTCTCTGTGCCCCTGTCCGCCCTTCTGGGCCTCATGTGCGGCAAGCTCATGAACATGGCCAAGGGCCGTGAGATGATCCTGGGCTATATGATGAACTACTTCGTCACAGGCCTCTACCAGCTGCTGGTGCTCTACTTTATGGGCTCCATCATCCCCATCAAGCATGCCTCCATCCGCCTGCCCAGAGGCTATGGCATCCGCACCACCGTGAACCTGGCCAATATGCGCCAGTGTCTGGACAATGAGTTCGCCATCCTCTACAAGGGCGTGAAGATTCCGGTTTTGAACTTCATCATCATCGCCCTGCTGTGCCTGTTCGTCGTCTGGTTCCGCCGGACGAAGCTGGGCCAGGATATGCGGGCCGTGGGCCAGGACATGGAGGTGGCCCAGGCCGCCGGCATCAATGTGGACCGCACCCGGATTATCTCCATCATCATCTCCACAGTCTTTGCCGGCTTCGGCCAGATCATCTACCTCCAGAACATCGGCAACTTCCCCACCTACACCGCCCACTCCCAGATCGGCATGTTCTGCATCGCCGCGCTGCTGGTGGGAGGCGCCAGCGTGGAGAGGGCCTCCATCGGAAACGTCTTTTTGGGCGTCATCCTGTTCCACACCATGTTCATCGTGGCGCCCAGGGCGGGTGTCGCCATCACCGGCGACGCCATGATCGGAGAGTATTTCCGTGTGTTCGTCTCCTACGGCGTCATCACGCTGGCCCTGATCATGTATGAGATCAAGAAGCGCAGGGCCAGGAGCCAGGGCGGCGAGCTGCTGGCAAGGGCCCAGCGGGAGGGAGGCGTTCAGTCATGAGAGGAAAAACGCTTCTGATCCGCATTGCCGCTCTGGCTGTCTGCGCCGCCTTGGCCGCCGCCATGATGGTCATCGGCCGCGGACACACCCTCTACTTTGACAACAAGACCATTGAGGACTATCAGGGCCAGGAGTACAAGGCCTTTGAGCGGGTGGTGGTCACCGTCAAGGGCGAGGAGGTCGCCAAGCTGGGCAAGCGGGAGCGCGGCATGGCCACCTGGATCGGCCAGAGCTTCAAAATGACCCTGGAGATCACCGAGAAGAAGGGTGACGAGCCCCGGACTGAGGAGGTCAGCATCCAGCTTCCCTACGGCGTGGACGGCATCGTCATCAACCTGCCCGCCTATCTGGCAGGGCTGCCTGAGGAGGCCTGGTTCTCCGAGTTCGTTCCCATGGTGGAGGAGGAGCCCGCGGAGGAAGAGCCGCTTCCCGGTGAGGGCGATGAGTTCGGCCTGGAGGGTGATCTTGGCATGGAGGGCGACCTGGGCGTCTGATTTTTCCGGGAAATACGTGTAAGAGTCCGTTGAAAAGTGGTATGATACTGGAAGACGGCAAAATCACCGCAGCCTGCCGGATCGCTTCGGCAGGCTGTGATTTTTGGGAGGATTACTATGGCGGTTTTATCAAATTTGGAGCCCAAGGCGGTATTCGAGTATTTTGAAAAGCTGTGCGCCGTGCCCCACGGCAGCGGCAACACAAAGATCATCAGCGACCTGTGCGTGGGCTTCGCCAAGGAGCTGGGCCTGAAATGGCGGCAGGATGCGCTTAACAATGTGGTGATTTGGAAGGGTGGGACTCCCGGCTACGAGAACGCGGAGCCTGTGATCCTCCAAGGTCACATGGATATGGTGTGCGCCAAGACGGAGCACTGCGATAAGGACATGACCCGGGAGGGGCTGGATCTGGCCACCGACGGAGAGTACGTCTGGGCGGAGGAGACGTCCCTGGGCGGGGACAACTGTATTGCCGTGGCCATGGCCCTGGCGCTTCTGGCGGATAAGACCATGCCCCATCCGCCTCTGGAGGCGGTGTTCACCGTGGACGAGGAGGTTGGCATGGAGGGGGCCTTCGGCCTGGACTGCTCCGACCTCAAAGGGCGGCAGCTCTTGAATCTGGATTCCGAGGAGGAGGGGGTTTTCACCGTCTCCTGCGCCGGCGGCGTGCGAATGGACTGCCGCCTTCCCGGCAGCCGCGGACCCCTGACGGGGGAGACCGGCTATGCCGTTACCATCTCCGGCCTCCAGGGCGGCCACTCCGGCGCGGACATCGACAAGGGCCGGGCCTCCGCCAATGTTCTGGCGGGCCGTGTGCTGTACAGCGCCATGGAGCGCGTTCCGGGCCTGCGGCTGGCGGACGTCCGGGGAGGGAAGTTCGACAATGTGATCTGCCCCTTTAACGTGGCAAAAGTGGCTGTTCCCGCAGGAAAAGAGGCGGAGTTTGAGGCCTTTATCAGGGAGTTTGACGGAGTGCTGAAAAACGAGTACGCCGGGTGTGACGAGGGGGTCACCCTCGTCTGCCAGCGGACCGCGGTGGAGACCGCCCTCTCTCCAGAGGACACCCACCGCATTCTGCGGACGCTGCTGGCTCTGCCCCAGGGTGTCCAGGCTATGAACGCAGATTTCCCCGGCCTGGTGCAGACGTCGCTGAACCTGGGCGTGATGTCTGTGGAGGCGGACGGGCTGCACCTGACCCTCTCCATCCGCTCCTGCATTGCCTCTCAGAAGGCGATGCTGTGCCAGCGGGTGCGGGCCGTCATCGAGACCGGCGGCGGCACCGCGGAAGAGCGGAGCGGCTACCCCGGCTGGCAGTACCAGCGGGAGTCCGCCATGCGTCAGAGGCTGATGGAAGTCTACCGGGACCTGAACGGCAAAGACGCCGTGATTGAGGCCACCCACGGCGGCCTGGAGTGCGGCCTGTTTATCGAAAAGCTCCCCGGCCTGGACGCCGTGTCTCTGGGACCGGAGCTCCGGGACATTCACTCTCCCCGGGAGCGGCTGGGCGTGGCTTCTACGCAGCGAGTCTACCGCTTGGTGTGCGAGTTTTTAAAGCGCAGCAAATGACGAGCCGCCTGCGGGTGCCGTTGCTGCGGACCTTTCCACCGGCGGGCCGGTCCTCCGCCGGCGCGGGAAGCCCGCGGGCGTTTTCTGAGGAATTATGCGTGTAAAAGCCCGGAGGTTCATGGGATCTCCGGGCTTTTTCGCGGGAATCTGGCGCTGGCGCCGCCGTTTTTTGCGGATAAAAAGAAATTTTTGTCATTCCCGACTTTTTGGAAACTTTTTTCCCAATTTTCCGTCTTAATAGATGTATAAATTTTGTAACCATTTTGTTATTGCATTATGGGGAAGACTGTACTATTATTAGTAGTACAGTTTACAGGATCACGGAAAAGGAGAATAACATGGCAGAAGTGAAAGAGCGCGAGGAGCTGTCTCAGGCCCAGGGAACAGAGACTGCGGCGGTCCAGGAGGCGGGGAGCGCGCCCGCCAAGGTGCCGCTGAGGGAGAAGTGGAAGGCCATGCCCCGGAAGAAACGGCGGAAGATTGTCCGCCTGGTGATCCTCCTGCTGGTGCTGGCCATAATCGGGGGCGTTTTGTACAAGGTCCTCGGCGGCAAGAAGGAGGAGGAGAGCGAGATCATCACCGACGTGGTGCAGTATGGCTCCATCACCTCCATTGTGGACGGCATCGGCCTGGCAAAGGCCAGGAGCAGCGAGACCATCACCCTCACCACCGCCGGCACCGTGCTGGACGTGCTGGTGGCGGAGGGCGACGTGGTCACCGCCGGTACGCCCCTGTTTACCATTGACAGCCCGGCGGCGGAGACCGCCGTGCAGAAGGCCCGCAGCAATCTGGAGGGCTACCAGAAGCAGCTGAACCAGGCGGAGAAGGACATCGCGGGATTGAACCTCTCCGCGGGCTATCCCGGAAAGCTCCTGGAGACCGTCACCCTGAATCCCGGCGACACCATCACCAAGGGGACGAAGGTAGCGGTGCTGGCGGACGACACCCGCCTGCGCCTGACCCAGTACTACAGCTACGCCTACGCTGGGGAGCTCCATGCCGGCCAGACGGTGGACGTGTCCGTCCCCGCCCTGATGAGCACCATCCCCGGCCGGGTGGAGGCGGTACATATGGTCAGCCGCATCACTACGGAGGGCTCCAAGCTCTTCTCCGCGGAGATCATCATTGACAACGAGGGGGCCCTCACCGCCGAGATGGCGGCCTCCGCCACCGTCAATGTGAACGGCGAGACCGTCTATCCCTACGAGCCGGGGAAGCTGGAGTACTACCGCACCGGCGATCTGTGCTCCACCGTCAGCGGCACCGTGATCTCCAGCGGCCTGGTGGACTATCTCCAGGTGTCCGCCGGTCAGGTGCTGGTGACCATCGACGGCGAGGAGAGCGAGAGCGAGCTCTTCACCATTGAGCAGAACCTGGAGACCGCCCGGGAGGACCTGGAGACCGCCGAGAAGAACCTGGCCAACTGCCAGGCCGTGGCGCCCATTGACGGCATGGTCATCGGCCTGACCATCCAGCCCGGAGACGAGATCGCCGCCAACACCACCCTGGTTACCATCTCCGACACCTCCTCCATCATCGTCTCCGCCAACGTGGACGAGCGGAACATCAGCTATATCAAGCCCGGCATGATGGTGGAGCTGAACCAGTGGGGCAATCCCGCCATGGGCATGGTGGAGACGGTCAGCATGTCCTCCACCGTCAACAACGGCGTGGCCACATACCCCATCACCATCTCCGCCGACAACGGCGAGGGCACCATCCAGGTCAACAGCTACCTGGATTACAGCCTCACCGCCAGTGAGAACGACAACTGCCTGACCCTGCCCCTCCAGTGCGTGCGCACCGTGTCCACGGAGGAGGGCGAGACGCTGCAGGTGGTCTACGTCTCCGGCAGCAAGCCGGACAATGCCGTGGAGAACGTCATGGTGGACGAACAGATTCCCGAGGGCTATTGGGCCGTGCCGGTGGAGATCGGCATCTCCGACAACTACAGCGTGGAGATCCGCTCCGGCGTGGAAGAGGGCACTGAGGTCTTTACCCAGATGCAGTCCATGTACGGCTGGTGATCCCATGGCACATTTGGTAGAATTGCGGGACGTCTATAAGATCTACGGCGAGGGCCTGGAGAGCGAGGTCCGCGCCCTGGACGGGGTGTCCCTGACGGTGGAGACCGGGGAGTTTTTGGCCATCGTGGGCCAGTCCGGCTCCGGAAAATCCACCATGATGAACGTATTGGGCTGCCTGGACATCCCCACCCGGGGGGATTATTACCTGGAGGGCACCGACGTCCGGGAGCTGACAGATAAGGAGCTGAGCCTCATCCGCAACAAGGAGATCGGCTTCATCTTCCAGCAGTACAACCTGATCCAGAGCCTGACGGTGCTGGAGAACGTGGAGCTGCCTTTGATCTATCAGGGCATCAACGCCGACGACCGCTACGACATGGCCATGGAGGCGCTGGAGCGGGTGGGCCTGGCGGGCCGCGTGAAGCACAAGCCCACGGAGATGTCCGGCGGCCAGCAGCAGCGGGTGGCCATCGCCCGGGCCATCGCCACCCATCCCCCCATCATCATGGCCGACGAGCCCACCGGCGCCCTGGACTCCCGCACGGGCCAGGAGGTGCTGCAGTTCCTCCAGCAGCTCAATAGGGAGGGCAGCACCATCATCCTCATCACCCACGACAACGGCATCGCCGCCACCGCCCGCCGCTGTGTGCGGCTTCAGGATGGAAAGATCGTGGAGGACAGGGAACAGGAGGTGGACTGGCTTTGAATATCCGCCAAGCGGTAAAGATGGCCTGGAAGTCCATTGTGGGCAAGAAGGGCCGGTCCGCCCTGACCATGCTGGGCGTTATCATCGGCATCGCCGCCGTCATGACCATTGTGGCCACCATGAACGGCTACACGGCCAAGACCATGGAGCAGTACTCCGCCATGGGCAGCAACAAGATCAACGTGGAGATCTACAGCTACATGTACGTGGAGGATGCCAACGGCAACTGGGTCAGCGCGGGCAAGGACTACTTCCCGGACCTGTACGACTTCTGCAAGAGCCTTACAAAATACGTGGTGGGCGTGACCCCTCAGGGGCGCTGCAGCGCCACGGTGGTCTACGGCACCAAGAACTCCGACAACTTCCAGTGGGACTGGGAGACGCAGAGCGGCCAGCGGCGGCCGGAAATCTACTACGGCAGCGACCAGTACAGCGCCTGCAGCAACCTCACCGTGATGAAGGGCCGGGATCTCTCCGAGCTGGACGTGAGCCGCTACAACCAGGTGTGCGTCATGGGCTCCCAGGCGGCGGAGACCTTCTTCGGCACCGCCGACCCGGTGGGCAAGAAGATCCAGCTCAACGGACAGAGCTTTGACGTGGTGGGCGTCTACGCCCCCCGCCTCACCGGGACCGACGCCCAGGGCAGCTTTATCGACAACATCATCATCCTGCCCTACACCGCCCGCCGGGTCATGGGCGGCGAGACCATGGAGAGCTTTATCGTCAAGGCCAAGGACAGCGAGTCTGTGAAGGAGGCCACCAGCCGTATCCAGGGCTTTTTGAAGGGACTGGTGGACGAGTCCACCGGCGGGTTCTGGGTGGACTCCAACGACCAGTACCAGGACTATATGAACGAGCAGATGGCCATGATCTCCCTGGTGCTGGGGGGCATCGCGGCAATCTCCCTGCTGGTGGGCGGCATCGGCATCATGAACATCATGCTGGTGACCGTCACCGAGCGGACAAGAGAGATCGGCATCCGCCGGGCCATCGGCGCCCAGAGGAGCTCCATCGTCACCCAGTTTTTGATTGAGGCGGCCATGCTCTGCGGCATCGGCGGCATCATCGGGATCCTCCTGGGGACCCTGGGGAGCCGGATCGCGGGGCAGCTGCTGTTCCAGATGACCATCTACCCGGCGGCCTGGATCACCCTCAGCGCCTTCTCGCTGTCGGTGGCCCTGGGCGTGATCTTCGGCATCTATCCCGCGGCCAAGGCCGCCAAGCTCCAGCCTGTGGAGGCCCTCAGGGCAGAATAGGAGGAAGAACATGAAGAGATTTTTGAGTTTCCTGCTGGCGGCCGTCATGGCGTCGTCCCTGCTGGTTCTGCCGGCGGGGGCGGCGGAGGTGGTCCGTTTCTCCGACGTGACGGACCAGAACACCATTATGGCCGTGGAGTCCCTGCGGCTCATGGGGGTGCTGGACGGCTACAACGACAACACCTTCCGCCCCGGCGCGGCGCTGAACCGGGCCCAGTTCTGCAAGATGGCGGTGTACGCCATGAACGGCGAGGAGGAGCTGGGACTGTACAACACCGTCACCATCTTCCCGGACGCCAAGCCCTCCCACTGGGCCTCGGCCTACATCAACATGGCCTCCCGGAGGGGCATCATCGCCGGGTACCCTGACGGAAAGTTCCACCCGGAGCGGACCGTCACCGTGGGCCAGGCTGTCACCATCCTGCTGCGTATGCTGGGTTATGAGGATAAGGACATCGGCGGCGTTTGGCCTGCCAGCTACATGGCCGTGGGGGCCACCGTGGGCCTCACCGACGGCATCGGCACCAACGGAAACGCCACGCTGACCCGGGGCCAGGCGGCGCAGCTGTTTTTGAATTTGCTGCGCTCCGACATGAAGGAGAAGGGCAGCTATCTCTCCTCCCTCAATGCCACGGTTCTGGAGAATCAGGTGCTGGTGACCTCCTCCGCCACAGGCCCTGACGGGCTGGAGACCTCCATGAAGCTGGCCTCCGGCGAGGCGGTGTATCAGATGGCCTCCGGCAAGGCGTCCAATGGGGCGCTGAACGGCCTGCGGGGAACCCTGGTGCTGAATAAGAGCGGCAAGGTCATCACCTTTGTGCCGGACGCCATGGGCGTGCAGATGACCATTACGGTGGCCAGCGCCAAGGCCAGTCAGATTGTGGACGTCAGCGGCGCTGTTTACAACGTCACCGGTAAGACACAGACCTACTACAACGGCGAGGAGAAGCCCTGGAGCGAGGTGTTCTCCTGGGTCAGCGCCGGCAGCACCGTGACGCTGTACCTCAACTCCGCCGGCGGCGCGGACTACATCTTCGTGGGCGGCGGCTCCACGGCCAGTTCCGCCGTCATCGTCTATGACGATGGCTCCACCGCGGGCTTCGGCGATCTCACCGGCGGCGGCACCAACTACAAGCTGTACAAAAACGGCGCGGAGGTTCGGGCCAGGGACATCCGGAAGTACGACGTGGCCACCTACTCCCCTGCAACCAATTCCATACGGGTGTGCGATACCCGCATCAGCGGCTTCTATGAGAGCTGCTCCCCCAGTCCCGACGAGCCCTCGGAGATCACCGTGCTGGGCCACGCCTTCCCGGTGCTGGTCACGGCCCGGGAGAGTGTTGCCAAGTTCAAGCCCGGCGATCAGCTGACGCTTCTTCTCACGGAGGATAATCAGGTGGCCGGCGCCGTGGAGGCGAAGGGCAACGTTGCCACCAGCAACGCCATCGGCATCGTTCGGGAGGGCGGCCGGGTGGATCTCCTCTGCGGCATCACCCTCACAGGTGGGGCCGAGGACGGAAAGGATCTGGAGGGCCAGCTGGTCCGGGTCTCCTCCACCTACCGCGGACACCTGAGCCTCTCCCGCCTCAGCGGCGGCAACGCCATCGGCAATCTGGACGTGGCGGCCCGTACGATGGGACAGCGGAAGCTGGCGGACAACGTGATGATCTTCCAGAACGGTGTGGACGGCGTGGAGAGCGTCAGCCTCAGCAGCCTTACCGACGGCGTGATTCCCTCCGGCCGGATCGCCTACGCCAGGGTGAACTCCGCCGACAAGGTGGATCTGATTGTCCTGAACTCCGGCATCGACGGCACTGTGATCTACGGCAGAGTGTATCTGGAAATTGAGACTACGGAACATCCGGTATATGGCGGCGTGGATGACGAGGGGAATAAGGTAGTGGTGGATACGACCACGGAGAACCGGGAGAAGATGGGAGTGGAGTATGGTAATGGCCGGCGCACGAAGGCCTTTGCGATGCGCTACGACGTCAACGGCGGGGACTATGTGGCCGTGACCCTGAACCGCGGAGGTACCGGTTTCTCCAGCCTGAAGAAGCTGGATGAGACCAAGAACGTGCCAAACTCCGCCTGGACCAGCGAGAATCTGGTCACCATCGGCGGCCGGACCTACAAGGTGCCCTCCGATGTTCTGTGCTACAACCGTGACATGAAGATGTGGGTGACCCTGGCCGAGGCCCACGCCTACGCGGACCAGTGCAATATCTACACGGACGGCGGTTACGTCCGGTGCGTTGAGGTCAAGAGGTAACCTTTTCCAAAAGCCAAAAGGAGCGTGTTTCACGGTGAAACACGCTCCTTTTTTATGTTATCAACCGAAGGCGAAAAGCATCGGGCTCTGCCCGAACCCGCTGGGGCGCTGCCCCAGACCCCACCGCCCTTTATCAAACAGCGCCTAGTATTATATCACCTGAAACAGGTAGAACTTCAGATAATTTGTCTCCTCCACGCCCCAGAGGATGGGGTGGTCGCAGCTCTGCTGCCGGGCCTCAATCTGCCGCAGCTGGACGCCCGCGTCCCGGGCGGCGTTCCGGAGCATGGCCAGAAACCGGTCCTCCTGGGCGAAGTGGGAGCAGGAGCAGGTGGCAAGGTACCCGCCCCGGGGCAGCAGTCGCATGGCCCGGTAGTTGATCTCCTTGTAGCCGCTCATGGCGCTCTCCACGGTCTTCCGGGACTTGGTGAAGGCCGGCGGGTCCAGGATGATGAAGTCGTACCGGCAGGGCTCCCGTTCCAGCCGGGGCAGCAGGTCAAACACGTCCGCCGCCAGAAAATCCATCCGGTCCTCCAGGCCGTTCCGGGCGGCGTTGGCCCGGGCCATTTCCACCGCGGTCTCCGATACATCCACAGCGGTGACATGCTTCGCGCCCCCCAGGGCGGCGTTCAGGGCGAAAGAGCCGGTGTGAGTGAAGCAGTCCAGCACGGTCTTTCCCGCCGCCAGACGCCCCACGCACCGGCGGTTGTACTTCTGGTCCAGGAAAAACCCGGTTTTCTGCCCGTTTTCCACGTCCACTAGGTACCGGATGCCGTTTTCCGTGATCTCCGTCAGGGGAGAGGCGGGGGGCTCCTCGCCGGGGAGGGGGAACCAGCCCTTGTACTGGGGCAGTCCTTCTTTGTCCCGCAGGGCGGCGTCATTCCGCTCGTAGACGCCGCGGACTGTCTGCCCGTCCTGCCCCAGGAGCTCCGCCAGCATGGGCAGCAGCGTCCCCTTGATCCGCTCCATCCCCACGGAGAGCACCTGGACAGACAGCAGATCATGGAATTTGTCCACCGTCAGCCCTGGAAAGGCGTCCGCCTCGCCGAAGACGACGCGGCAGCAGTCCAGGTCCTCTGGGTCCATGACGGTCTTTCGGTACTCCCAGGCCCACTGGAGCTTCCGGCGCCAGAAGGCCTCGTCAAAGCGGTCGTTGGCGTTGCGGGAGAGGAGGCGTACCCGGATTTTGGACTGTTCCGAGAGAAAGCCCGTTCCCAGATACCGCCCCTTTTTGCTGAGGACGTCCACCAGACCGCCGTTCTCCGCCGTTCCCTCCGTGGCCAGCACCTCCTGGCCATAGACCCAAGGGTGGCCCCGGAGGATGGCGGCCTCCGCCTTGGGGGTGACGGTGTACCTGGGATAGGTTCTCTCTGCCTTCATATCCATCAGCCCTTCTGTGAATTAGGAATCAGCCGGACCGGAAAAGCGAAATACGTTTCTTAAAAAAATCCCCGGTCCTTATTGATTTATCATATCACACTTCATCTCCAATTGCCATATAAATAAGTGAGAAGGAGGGAGCAATATGCCCACGATTTATTTAAGCCCCAGTACACAGGAGTGGAACCAATACGTCACCGGCAGCGGCTCCGAGGAGTACAACATGAACCTGCTGGCGGACGCCCTGGTGCCCTATCTGCTCTCCAACGCCATCCAATACAAGAGGAACCGGCCGGAGATGACCGCCGGCTCCTCCATTCGGGAGGCCAATGCCGGAACGTATGATCTCTACCTGGCCCTGCACTCCAACGGCGCGCCGGAGGGGCACTACGGCGAGGAGCGGGGGATCATTGTCTTTTACTATCCCACCAGCTCCAAGGGCCGCCGGGCGGCGGAGCTGATCGCCGAGGAGCTGCGGAAGATCTACCCGCTGCCGGGCAAGGTCACCACCCGGGAGACCACCTCCCTGGGGGAAGTGAGCCAATCCAAGGCTCCGGCGGTGCTGGCGGAGATCGGCTATCATGACAACTACGCCGACGCCACCTGGGTGGAGGGCCACATGGACGACATCGCCCAGCAGCTGGCCCGGGCGCTGACCCGCTTTTTCGGCCTGCCCTTCATCTACCCCATGACGCCGGTGGGGGGGACCGTGCGGGTAAGCTATGGCACGCTGAACCTGCGGAGCTATCCCTCCCCCAAGGGAAATATTGTGGCGAATCTGCCCAACGGGGCCAATGTCACCATCTACGGCGAGTGGCAGGGCTGGTATGTGGTTCACTACGGCAGCTATGTGGGCTACGCGGCGGCGGCGTACATTGACACGTAACCTGCGGCAAAATCGCTGGAAGACAAAAAACGGGGCGGCTGCCCCGTTTTTCGTTGTTTACGGTATTGACAGCGGGAAACTATTGTGATAGTATAACAACATAAACTATTGCAATAGTTTGGAGGAAGCGTCATGACAGTAAAACTCTTTGACTCAGAATTGAAGGTAATGGAGGTCCTCTGGCGGGACGGCGACCGGACCGCCAAGGAGATCGCGGTTATCCTGAGGGAGGAGACCGGCTGGAACACCAACACCACCTACACGGTCATCAAAAAGTGCGTGGCCAAGGGGGCCATTCGGCGCAGTGAGCCCGGCTTTCAGTGCCACGCCCTGATCTCCAAGACAGAGGTTCAGGCGGCGGAGACGGAGGCCCTCATCGGCAAGCTCTTCGACGGCTCCCCGGACCTGCTTTTCGCCTCCCTGCTGGACAGCCGAAAGCTCTCTGTGGAACAGCTGGAGCGGCTGAAAAAGCTGGTCTCCGCCGTGGAGCGGGAGCACCGGCCATGACGCTTCTGGAGCGGGGAGTGAGCGGAGCGGTCTTCATTCTGGCCGTGGCCCTGCTGCGGGGGGCGGTGGGGCAGGCCCTGCCCCGGCGGGCGTTCGGGGCGCTGTGGTGGGTGGCCATGCTGCGGCTGCTGCTGCCCTGGGAGGCGCCCTGCCGGTTCAGCGTGTACAACCTGCTTGCCGCGGCGCCCCAGAGGGCCATGCCCTCTCCGGCGGGCGGGGGTGCTGTGGTGCGCCTGCTGCCGGGGACGGCGGCGGCTCCAATTCCGCCGGTTGTGTCCCGCGCCGCTGTTTCAACGGTCTCACCCCGGGCGCTGGTGTGGCTGGTGGGGACGGCGCTGTTGGCGGGGTGGTTCGCCCTCTCCTATCTCCGCTGCTGCCGGAAATTCCGAATGTCCCTGCCCGCGGAGAGCGAATTGATCTCCCGGTGGCAGGCGGAGCACCCCCGTGTCTCCGTTCGGGTATCTGACCGGATTTCCAGCCCTTTGGCTTACGGCCTGTTTCACCCCGTCATCCTCCTGCCCAAGGGGCTGGACCGGGGGGATGAGACGGCCCTGTTCCACATTCTGACCCATGAGTATGTGCACATTCGCTACCTGGACGGCCTCACCAAGCTGGCCCTGGCGGGGACGCTGTGTCTCCACTGGTGGAACCCGGCGGTGTGGCTGATGGATGTCCTGGCCAACCGGGATTTGGAGCTGGCCTGCGACGAGGCCGTGGTGCGCCGTCTGGGAGATCCGGCGGCCTACGCACGGACCCTGCTGGCCATAGAGGAGGCCCGGGCGGGGCTGTGTCCCCAATTTGCCCAGAGCCCTATTGAGGAAAGGATTAAAGCTATGATGAAGAAAAAACGTGTTCCCGCGCTCCTTACGGCTTGCGCGCTGCTGCTGGCGGTGTGCGTCACCACCGCCTTTGCCACCTCCGCCAAGGAGCTGCCGGAGAGTTTGTCAAACCGTCTGGCGGAGAGTATCACCTGTGAGAACGATACCGTCTCCTTCACCATCCCGGAGGGGAAGGCGGAGTGGGACCTCCAGGTGGCCGGGCGCATTCTGGTCAACGGCATGGATATGAGCGTCCGTTACCTGGAGGAGGAGAGTGCCGACAAGAGCTGGGAGCCGGGGAGGACCTATCAATTCCAGCTGGCGGAGGCCGCCTATGACGAGCTGACCATCAACGGCACCAACGGGCGGGAGAATGTGGACATCGACCTGCTGCCCTGGCTGCCCCGTCCGACGGACGGAAATTTCTCCGCCGAAGTGGAGACCCAGTGGGCGGAGACCCTGGCGCCCTATCTGCCCCTGGGGCTGGAGTACGCCTTCGACGACCCCGACGGGGACGGCAACGGCCTGCGGATGACCCTCCGGGGCCGGGAGGTCCGGGGCATTGTGGACGGGGAGACCTGGATCACGGAGCACACCGGAAACGGCCTCTTTGACAAGGACGCCGGAGAGGTGCGGGCCGTGTACGAGGACGGCGTGTTGACGGGGCTGGAGTTCCTCAGCGAGGAGGAGCAGGCGGAGTACACCGCCCAGCGGGAGAGCGCCGGTGAGGGCATGATGTGGCCGGTGGAGGACTTTAAATATATCTCCAGCGCCTTCGGCCCCCGGGCCAATCCCGGCGGCCAGAGCGTGACCGTCCACGACGGCATCGACATCGCGTCATTCAAAGGTACAGACATTTTTGCTGTGCTGGACGGTACTGTGACAGAGGCCGGATATGACAGCGTCCGGGGGAACTACCTGCTGCTGGACCACGGCGACGGTCTGGAGACGCTGTACGCCCACTGCCAGGAGATGTGCGCAGAGGCGGGAGATGCCGTAGAGCAGGGACAGGTTATCGCCAAAGTGGGCTCCACGGGCCAGTCCACCGGGCCCCACCTCCACTTTGAGGTCCGGCAGGATGGAGTGCCCCAGGACCCCTTTGACTACTACCTCTATGGCCCGGAGCTTTTGCAGAGCCGGAATTCATGAACATGGTGCTGGAAAGCGCCCCCTGAGAACCCAGGGGGCGCTTTGCTGTGCGGACGCGGGCGGCTGACAGCCGTCCCTGTGCTTTTAGAAAACAATTTTATAAAAGATAAAATTCACACTTGACTTTCACAAAATTAAAGTTTATATTTAATTTTGTGAAAGGAGGATGTCTATGGAGAACATCCCCATCTGGCTGGCGGACCTGGAGGACGAGGACGCGGCCTTTATCAAGAAGTTCGTCCTGGCCTCCGGCTCATTGAAGGAGGTGGCGGCGCTGTACGGCGTCAGCTATCCCACGGTGCGCCTGCGGCTGGACCGGCTCATCCAGAAGATCAAAATCAGCGAGACGGCGGAGGCGGACCCCTACGTGTCGCTGGTGAAGCGGCTGGCGGTGGACGACAAGCTGGACTTCGACACAGCGAAAATTCTCATCGGTGAGTACCGAAAGACGAAGGGGGGAACGTAAATGCACCTTCCGGGAATTTCGATTGACATCTATCCGGACTTTTGTTTTTCCATCAACCTTCTGAATATGCCGGTGACGCTTCTTGCTTTTGCTGGGATCATCGCGCTTCAAATCGCTCTCTCCCGGCGGGACAAGTGGTGGCCGGGGCTGATCCTGCCGACTCTCTGGCTGATTTGGACACTGGCGCTGACCGTTCCGCAGGTGGTTTCGCTGATAGAGGAGGGGCATTATCTCTGGTTTACCGGGGCTGCGGAGTTGGGAATGGCGGCGCTGGCCATGGAAAATGCGCCGAACCTGATCCTGCTGGCCATTTATGCTGTCTGTCACCTTCACCGGCGGCGAAAAGAGAGGCGGCAGCTGAAAAAGACCCGGATCGACGACTTGTAAGGAGAAATTTTTTATGGCGATTGCGTCAAGATTTATCATTGTTTCGCTGATCATACTGTTGGTATTTTTGGTTGGGATCGTTCTATTGCAGATCTTTCTCTCCCGGCGGGAGAGCCGCTGGCCGGGGCTGGTCCTGCCCCTGCTGACCTTTCTGAGCGCTCTGCTGCTGCCCCTGAACGTGATGGACACCGGCAGCGTGTCCGAAAATATCCTGCTGGCAGTGGTGACGCTGCTGGCGGGGAACATCCCAACCCTGGTGCTGCTGGCCATCTATTGGGCGGCTCGGGAGAAGTACCGAGTCCGGGACCAGATGGAGAAGATGGGAAAACAGGACATCAGCGAGCTGTGAATCAGGACCGCCCTCCCGATTTGGGAGGACGGTTTTTTTAGAACCTGTATTCACAACCGCTGAGTACCGTCTTGCCGCGTCTTTTGCCATCATTTTTTGTCAAATTTTCTTGAAAGCCGTCAGGACTTCTGCAAAAATTTGCCTCAATTGACGGCGGAATTTCTTGCCAGTCCGGCATCTCCCGGTTATGAATACAGGTTCTTAGTCGTGGGCATGGGGCAGGTTCCAGTGGTAGTAAGCGGAGAGGACGCGGATGACGATTACAGTGACGGCCCCGGCCCCCATGGCGTACACCTCCAGGCCGGGGAGCCAGAAGAGCACGCAGACCAGTGCCCCCGCAAGAGACGCCGAGGCGTAGACGTGCTTGACGAAGATGTAGGGGGTGTTCCCGGCCATCATGTCCCGCAGCACGCCGCCGCCTACGCCGGTGACCACCCCCACGAACACCAGTAGAAATACCGTGGGCTCCGCCACCCGGGTGTAGGCGATCTGGACGCCCATGACGGTGAAGATGCCCAGGCCCAGGGTGTCCATGGCCAGCATGCCGAGGTCGTACAGGCGCTGGCTTCGGTTCAGCAGGCGGCGGACCCGGGGCAAAAACAGCACCAGGGAGGTCACAATTGCCGCGGCGGCGTAGATGGGGTTCTGAAAGGTGGCGGGGGGCGTGCTGCCCAGAATCACGTCCCGGAGGACGCCGCCGCCCACGGCGGTGGTAAGGCCCAGAATGCACACGCCGAAGAGGTCCATGTTCTTCCGCAGGCCCGTCATGGCCCCGGAGGCGGCGAAGGAGAGGACTCCCACCAGCTCAATGGCGAGAATGACGGTATCAATGGAGAATTTCATCGGGCGCCTCCCCGTACCATCTCCATGAAAGCGGCGGCGGCGGCCGTGGGCGTCACATCCTGGAGGGTGCACATATCCACGCTGCGGGCGGGGACATGGAAGTCCGTTTTCAGCTGCCGGATCTCCCCGGCGTCCAGGGCCTCCTTCACGAATTCCAGCGTCACTCCCGCCACCCCCAGGCCGATGGCGGCCAGGGACACCAGGAGGCCGCGGGAGGAGAGCTCGATCTCCGGCGTCAGCGTGACGCCGCCCTTGGCGAAGAACTGCTCCAGAAAGACCCGGCTGCTGGCCTTTCGCTCCAGGAGGATCAGGGGGAAGGCGGCGATTTCCTGGAGAGAGTGGATGTGGCCGAAGTCACAGCCGTAGCCGCTGCCGGCCACAAAGGCGGTGTGGGTGGCAAAACAGGGCCAGGCGGTGAGGCCGGGCTCTGAGGGGGAGGAGGCGAAGGCGATGTCCACGGCTCCGGAGCGCAGAAGCCCCAGCACCTTGGCGCTGCGCCCGCTGACAATCTTCAGCCGGATGCCGGGGTGCTCCCGGTGGAAGGACTCCAGGTAGGGGGTGAGGAAGAGGCTGGTTACCGTGTCGCTGGCGCCGATGACCAGGGTGCCCAGCAATAGCTGCTGGGCCTGGGAGAGCTTGTCCTCCCCGGTGGCGATGAGTCCCAGGGCGCTGCGGACGTACTGGTACAGCATCCGGCCCTCCTCGGTGAGGGTGACGCCTCTGGGGCTGCGGGCGAAGAGCCGGGCCTGGAGGGCCGTCTCCAGCTGCTTGACGGACTGGCTCACCGCCGACTGGGAGATGTATAGATTTTTCGCCGCCTCAGAGATGTTGCCGGTCTCGGCGACCTCTTTGAAAACGCGGTAGAGTTCCAGTTTCACTGCCATGAAGGCCTCCTTTTTGGTACCTGACAGGGATTGGAGAATATATTTCCGCGGACTCCGCCCCACGGGGGTGCGAATGCACCGGCAGCCGCGCGCCAGGCCGCCCGCTCCAGGAAACGCCGTTTCACTGTGAAATATAGGTAGCTTCTGTGAAAAAGGCATCATCAATTATAATGGTAGTATTTCCAAAAAACAACACCCATTTTCCATGGGGAAATTGAATCAAGACTTTCCAAACGGCGGTTTTTCTGGTATACTACCCCGTGAGATCATTTCGACAGCGGAGGAAGGCCTATGCAGTATCACATCCTGGCGGTGGGCGATGTCGTAGGAGAGCCGGGGCTGCGGCACCTGGAGAAGAACCTGCGGCCCCTGCAAAAATTCAAACAGGTCCACTTTACTGTGGTTAACGGCGAGAATGCCGCCGGCGTGGGCCTGACGCCGGAGCAGGCGGAGCGCATCCGCGATGCCGGGGCGGACGCGGTGACGCTGGGCAACCACTCCTTTGGAAAAATGCAGATCAAGACCTTTTTGGAGGACACCCCATGGCTGCTGCGGCCCGCCAACTACACCGGCCGGATGCCGGGCCACGGCTCAGAAATCTTTGATTTGGGCGCTGTCCGGGTGCGGGTGATGAACCTGATCGGCCGCTGTGATCTGGCCTGGGGGGCGGAAAATCCCTTTACCACGGCGGACAGGCTTTTAAAGGCGGGGGATGCGGACTTTACCCTGGTGGACTTTCACGCCGAGGCCACCAGCGAGAAGCTGGCCATGGGGTACTATCTGGACGGGCGGGTCAGCGCCCTTTGGGGGACGCACACCCACGTGCCCACAGCCGACGAGCGGGTTTATCCGAAGGGCACCGGATATATGACGGACCTGGGGATGACCGGGCCGGTGGAGTCTGTGCTGGGTGTTGAGCCCTGGCAGTCCGTGGAGGGTTTCCTGGGCGGCCTGCCGGGGCGGTACCGGCAGCCGGAGGGACCCTGCAAGCTGCAGGGGGCCATCTTTACGCTGGATAGCGGCACCGGTCTTTGTACCGCTGTGGAGCGGATAGATCTGCGGTGAGCCGTGCTGGTATTTTGATATTTAAAGAGAGGGAAACGATTATGTCAATCCAAAGAGTAAGGGCGTATTTTGAGCGGCTTGGCGTCGCGGACCGGATTCAGGAGTTTGACGTCTCCTCTGCCACGGTGGAACTGGCGGCGGTGGCCGTGGGCGTGGAGGGCGCCCGCATTGCCAAGAGCCTTAGCTTTAAGGTGGAGGACGATCCCATCATCGTGGTGGCGGCGGGAGATGCGAAGGTGGATAACAGCAGGTACAAGGCCCAGTTCCACACCAAGGCCAAGATGCTGACTCACGAAGAGGCGCATGACCTCATCGGCCACGATGTGGGCGGCGTTTGCCCTTTCGCCCTGCCGGAGGGGGTGAAGGTCTATCTGGATGTGTCCTTGAAGCGGTTTGAGACGGTCTTTCCCGCCGCCGGAAGCAGCAACAGCGCCATTGAGCTGACCTGCGGGGAGCTGGAGCGGTACGCCTCCAACTTTGTGGAGTGGGTGGACGTATGCAAGGCGTGGCAGTAGTTGCAGCGCCGTTGCTGGAGTTTTTGTTATGTTGACTTTTTTGCATGCGGCGGATTTCCACATGGACAGTGCCTTTGGCGCGCTGACGGCCTTTCAGGCCGCCGGCCGCCGCCGGGAGAGCCGGGAGCTGGGATTCCGGCTTGCCAATTATGTGAACCAGCACAAAATCGAACTGGTGCTGCTGGCGGGAGACCTCTTCGACAGCGGCGGCGCTTTCCGGGAGACGGGAGAGCAGCTGGCGGAAGCCCTGGGCCAGATGAATGCCAGGGTGTTCATCTCTCCGGGAAACCACGACTGGGTTGGCCCCGGCAGTCCCTGGCTGACCCTGAACTGGCCGGAGAATGTCCATGTGTTCCGGGAGGCCCAAGTGACCGCGGTGGACCTGCCGGAGTGGAACCTGACGGTCCACGGGGCGTCTTTCACCGGCCCGGAGCGGACGGAGAGCTTTTTGGCGGGATTTACCCTTCCGGAGAATGGAAGAGTCCACATCGGCCTGTTCCACGGGGAGATCGATCCGCCGGAGCCGCGGTACGGTCCCATCCGGAGAGAAGAGATTGCCGCCAGCGGCCTGGACTACCTGGCGCTGGGACACATCCACAGGCGGACGGAGCCCCTGCGGTTTGGAAAGACCCTCTGCGCCTGGCCCGGCTGTATCGAGGGCCGGGGATTTGACGAGTTGGGAGAGAAGGGATTCTACCAGGGGAGCATCGGCGAAAACGGCGGGATCTCCCTGGAGTTTGTTCCCTTTGCCCAGCGGCGCTATGAGGTACTGGAGGTGGACGTGACGGGCCGCGCCCCCCGGGCGGCCCTGGAGGCGGCGCTGCCGGAGGACACCGCCCGGCACCTGTACCGTATTGTACTGACCGGGGAGAGCGGCGAGGGCGGCACGGATGCGCGGGGTCTCCGGGAGTCTCTGGCGGATCGCTTCTACGCCCTGGAGATCCGGGACCGAACCCGCGTGGCGGAGGACATCTGGGCAAGGGAGGATGAGGACTCCCTCCGGGGGCTGTTTCTCCGGGAGCTGCGGCAGCGGCGGCGGCAGGCGCGGAGCGAGACGGAGCGGCAGACCGTGGACCAGGCGGCCCGTTTCGGTCTGGCGGCGCTGGATCACAGGGACCTGGGGTGAGGAACATGAAGAGGATTTTGCTCATCGGAACCGGCGGCACCATTGCCTCGGAGATGACGGAGGGAGGACTGACGCCGGAGCTGACTACGGAGCAGCTGCTGTCCCATGTCCCGACCATCTCCGGTATTTGCACCGTGGACTGCATCCAGCTTTTGAATTTGGACAGCACCAATATCACCCCTGACCACTGGCGGATGATGGCCCGGTGCATCCGGGCCCGCTATGAGGAGTACGACGGGTTTGTCATCACCCACGGCACGGACACCATGGCCTATACGGCGGCTGCCCTGAGCTACCTCATTCAGGGCAGTCCCAAGCCGGTCGTTCTCACTGGGGCACAAAAGCCCATCGGCTTTGACTCCACGGACTCCAAGGTCAATCTGATGGACGCCTTTCGCTGCGGGGCGGAGGACCTGCCGGGGATCTCCATCGTGTTTAACAGCCGGGTGATCCTGGGTACCCGGGCGAAAAAGACCCGCTCCAAGAGCTTCCAGGCGTTCTCCAGCATCAACTACCCGGACCTGGGAGTTCTGCGGGACGGCGTGCTGCTGCGGTATATCCGGCAGGAGTGCGGAGCGAAGCCGGTATTTTATGATCGGCTGGACACAAAAGTGGCTCTTTTGAAACTGGTTCCCGGTGTGGACAGGGGGCTGGCGGACTATCTTCTGGAGCGGAACGACGCGCTGATCATCGAGAGCTTCGGCGTGGGCGGCCTGCCGGAGGACAGCGGCCTGTACGACTGCGTCCGGGAGGCCATGGCGACGGGCAAGACCGTGGTCCTCACCACCCAGGTGGAGAATGAGGGCAGCGATCTTGGGGTCTACCATGTGGGCCATGCCTTGAAAAATGACCTGGGTGTGCTGGAGGCCTATGACATGACCACCGAGGCCGTAGTGGCAAAGCTGATGTGGATTCTGGGCCAGACCCGGCGGCGGGAGGAAGTCGCCCGCCTCTTCTACACGCCGGTTGCCCAGGATATTCTCTGGCCTGTTGGATGAACCGGTGAATGAGAGAACAGACACCCCCGCGCCGCTGAGACGGCGCGGGGGCGTTTTGTAATTGACGCCGAAAACCGCTTGAGACCAGCGGCAGGCCGCCGGGGGACCGCAGAACGGCGGCGGGACGTTTCACAGTGACCGTCCACAGGCATTGCCCGCCGGTTGAAAATCTGCTGCCTGCGGATTTTCAAGTGGATTGACGGTACACCGCGGTTACAGCAGCACGTTGTCCAAGGCCTTCATCAGCTCGTCGATGTCGATGGGCTTTGCGATGTGCCCGTTCATCCCGGACTTGATGGCCTCCTGCTTATCCTCCTCAAAGGCATTGGCGGTCATAGCCAGGATGGGGATGGCGGCAAGCTCCGGGTTCTCCAGCTTTCGGATGGCCCTGGTGGCGTCATAGCCGTTCATCACCGGCATCTGGATGTCCATCAATATCAGCTGGTAGTGGCCGGGCTGGGAGGCGCGCAGCATCTCCGTGGCAATTTCGCCGTTTCCGGCAATTTCCACAGAGAAGCCGGCCTCCTCCAGAATGGCCTGCGCGATTTCCTGGTTCAGCTCGTTGTCCTCCGCCAGCAGGATGCGGCCTGTGCGGATGGTGGCCTTTTTGTTCTTTTCGGGCTGGGACGGCTCCTCCATGCCCGCCACGGAGAGCAGGCAGCTGCGCAGCTCGGACAGGAACAGCGGCTTGCTGCAAAAGGCGGTGACGCCGGCTTCCCGGGCCTCGTCCTCAATGTCGGACCAGTCGTAGGCCGTGAGGACGATGATGGGAACATTCTCGCCGCACTCCTTCCGGACCCGGCGGGCCACCTCCACGCCGTTCATATCCGGCAGGAGCCAATCGATGATGTAAACGTAGTAGTGGTCGTTCCGCATCACCGCCTGGCGGGTCCGCAGTACGGCCTCCTTGCCGGAGAGGGTCCACTCCGCCCGCATTCCAATCTGCTGGAGCATGCTGGAGACGCTGTCACAGGTGTTGAAGTCGTCGTCTACCACCAGGGCCCGGCAATTTTTCAGCTCCGGGATGGTCTGGGGGACTGCCGCGTCGGAGCACAGACGGAAGGAGATGGTTACGGTAAACTCAGTGCCTGTGCCCAGTTTGCTTGTAACGCCGATGGTACCGTTCATCATGTCCACGATGTTTTTGGTAATGGCCATCCCCAGGCCCGTTCCCTGAATGCCGCTGGTGGTGGAATTCCGCTCCCGCTCGAAGGGCTCGAAAATGTGGGAGATGAACTCCTCGCTCATACCAATGCCGGTGTCCTTGACGTGGAATTCATATTTGGCCCAGCCCGCCGGAGCGCCGGGCTTCTCGATAACCCGGACGCTGACCACGCCGCCGGCGGGGGTGTATTTGATGGAGTTGCCCAGCAGGTTTAAGAGCACTTGGTTCAGCCGCAGGCGGTCACAGTAGATGCCCTCGTTTTTCACATCCACCGCGTCCATGTACAGCTCCATCTGCTTGGCGTGGACGTCCGCCTGGACGATGTTGCGCAGGCCGTGGAGAATGTCCGGCAGGCTGCATGGCTTTTCCTCCAGGTAGATCTTGCCGCTCTCAATGCGGCTCATGTCCAGCACGTCGTTGATGAGGCTCAAAAGGTGGTTGCCGGAGGTCATGATCTTTTTGAGATACCCCGCCACCTGCTCCTTTTGGTCAATGTGGGTGGTGGCCAGGGCCGTGAAGCCGATGATGGCGTTCATAGGTGTGCGGATGTCGTGGGACATGTTGGAGAGGAACACGCTCTTGGCTTTGCTGGCCCGGTTGGCCTGGGAGAGCGCGTCCTCCAGCAGGGCCTTCTTCTCCATCTCGGCCCGGGTTTCCTCGTCCACGCTGCGAAGACCCATCACCACGCCGCGCTGGTTGCTCCAATCCCCGGCGCGAACGGCTTTCATCTGGAAAAAGCGTAATTTTTCGCCGCAGAGGGTGCGGTAGTTGAGATAGCAGGTGTCCCGCTGAGACAGCTCCTCCCGCAGGTTTTCCAGGGAGACGGCCTGCCGCAGGGCCTCCCGGTCTTCCTCATGGACGCAGGTCTGTATGTAAGTCTCCATGCTCTCGCTGAGGGAATGCTCGCCGTCAAAAAGGGAGTCCAGAATTTGGAAAGAACAGGCGTGAGTCCGAAGCGCCTCGCACAGCCCGGTGTCCAGGTCAAAGAAGCAGACCAGATTGTAGTCGGTGGCCAGGGCCTGAATCAGGCTGTGGTGCCGCCGCTCGGTCTCCAGCCGGGCCTCCTGCTCCCGTTGCTTCTGGGCGGTGCAGTCCAGCAGAAAACGCTGGTAGAACAGCTCGCCGCCCTCCCGGATCAGCTTGATGTTGCCCATGATGTGGAGGAGGTTGCCGTTGGCGTGCTGAACCCGGTACTCCACATTGATGCTGTCCTCCTCCTGACTCAGGGAGAGGATGGCGTCCCGCAGCTTTGGCTTGTCCTCATCCAGAACAGTGGCGGCGACCAGATTGAATCCGTCTTCCATCATTTCCGCCTCGGACCGGTAACCCAGAATCTCCAGGGCGGCCCGGTTGACGCTGAGGATGCGGGACCCGTCCAGACTGTGGCACATGATGCCGCAGTCCATGGAGGTGAAGAGGGTTTCCAGGGTCTGGGTCTTGGCAATCAGCTCCTGTTCATAGGCCCGCTCCTGAGTGACGTCGATGGCGGTGCCCACGGTGCCCATGACGCTGCCATCTAAGTCGTAGAGAGGGGACTTGTAGGTGGTCAGCAGCCGGGCGCCGCCGCCGGTCTGGATGGTCTCCTCTGACACGCAGGTCTGCCGGTTCTCCATGACGATCCGCTCGGACTCAATGCAGGCGGGATCGTCGTGCTCCACATCCCAGATATAGGCGTGGCCCCGGCCCTGCACCTGCTCCTTGGTCTTGCCCACAGTCTCACAGAAGCTGTCATTGACTTTCTCATGGATGCCGTTTTTATCCTTGAACCAGATGAGGTTGGGAGTGCTGTTGATGACGGCGTCCAGAAAGTGACTGGTCTGCCGGGCATCGGCCCATTCCTTTATCCGTGCCTGGAGCCGCCGGAGGCGGAAAGCCAGCTCACCGCCGGACATGGGCAGGACCCAGAGGTCGGCGGCCGCGTCAAGACAGGACTCCAGGGCGGGGATCTGCTCCCGCTCTGTCAGGAGGATCAAAACCGCTTTTTGTCCGGCGGCCAGCAGCGCCACTGCCTCCGGTCCGTCCAAATCCCGCAGGTCGGCCAAAATTACGTCCGCCTGAGCGGCCAGAGCCGCGTCCGGTGCGGAGCTTTCTGAAAACGTGTGGGTAAAATGCTCCAGCGGAGGGATCGCTTTTATTGTGTTCAGCAGCTCCTGCCGGCGGCTCAGACAATAGAAGTGGAGTTGACAGTGATACATAATGATCCTCCCCAAGCGGCCGCGGCCCGCGGATAGGGCGGCGGCTGCGTGCGTAATCATCTTCATTTTAATAGACTTCCCTCCGTGTGTCAATATCACAGACGGGGAAATCCGGGGCAGAGATATGGGAAAAGTGCTTTGTTCGTTGACGGGAGGCGGTCTGCTGTGGTATCGTATTGTCTATCGAAAAGACAAGGAGTGTGAGCGCCATGCGAGGGATTCCATTGGAGGAGCGCAAGGCCCTGGGAGAACGGCTGGAGACCCGGTCCCAGGAGGAAGTCATGGCCGGAATCCCACAGTTTTGGGAGGCGGAAATCGGCCATTTTAAGGCCTCGCCGGGGACGGCTCCGGAATCCCTGGGGGTGTTGATGTTCAACATGGAGCGGGGCGTCCACCTGGAGGAGATTCAGGACTTCCTGCGGGACTGCCCGGACATTCGGCCCTTCGACCTGATCCTGGCCAATGAGCTGGACGACGGCTGCGCCCGCTCCGGCAACAAAAACACCGCTGGGGAGCTGGCGGCGGCCCTCGGCCTGAACTACGCCTGGGGGCTGGAGTTTATCGAGTTGGTGGACGACGGGAATCAGAGGGGCTTCCACGGCAACGCCGTGTTCTCCCGCTGGCCCATCCGGAGGGCGGGGGTTGTCCGGCTGCCGGAGCAGTACAACTGGTACTTTGACCGCCAGAGGCGCATTGGGGGCCGGGTGGCGGTGTTCGCGGAGCTGGACGTGGGCGGGCGGCCCGTGGGGGCCGTGTCCATTCACCTGGAGAACCGCACCCACGGCGAGGGCCGCAGGGCACAGATGGAGACCATTCTCAGAGCGGTGGAAAAAGAGCTGCCGGGTATACCGGTAATCTTAGGAGGCGACCTGAACACCAACACCTTCGACGGCCGCAGTAAAGAGGACATTGGGGACATCGCCGGGAGCCGGGAGCTGCGCCGCCGGTGCCTGGAGGACGTGTTCCAATTCGAGGAACTGCTGCCCATGGCGGCGGAGGCGGGGTATGAAGTTGTGCCCGGGGAGCCGAGGCACACCAGGCGCAAGCCCCTGCCCGGGGGAGATTTTCTGCCCCTGCGGCTGGATTGGATCTTGCTGAAGGGCACCTCGGCGAAAGAGAGCCGCATGGTCTCCACCGCGCGGGAAGACCTCTCCTACGCCCGCCCCGGCTCGGCGCTGGCGGCGTTTACCGGAGCGGAGCTGTCCGACCACAACGCGGTCTGGGCCATGTGCCGCTTGGAGTGATCCTACGATATATCCGGAGGAAGCGCCTCTATTAATTTGAGAGAGGGAGAGAGGGGTATGAACGAGATTCTGCGGAGGGACGCGGAGCAGATCATCCAGGCCAGCCTCAGGGCTGTGCAGCCGGACGCGGCGGTGCGGCGGGCGCTGGGGCGCTACCGCTCACAAGGCGGACGGACGGTGCTGGTGGCCGCCGGGAAAGCCGCGTGGCAGATGGCGCGGTCCGCGGTGGAGGTTCTGGGGGCGGTGGACGGCGGCATTGTGATCACGAAATACGGCCATGCGCGGGGGGAGATTCCCGGCGTCGTCTGCTGTGAGGCAGGGCATCCCGTGCCGGATGAGAACGGCTTTGCCGCCACCGGCAAGGCGCTGGAGTTGGTGCGGGGGCTTCAAAAGGAGGATACCGTGCTGTTTCTGCTCTCCGGCGGCGGCAGCGCTCTTTTTGAAAAGCCCCGGGTCTCCGCCGAAGAGCTGCGGGATGTCACGCGGCAGCTGCTGGCCTGCGGCGCGGATATTGTGGAGATCAACACTGTCCGCAAGCGGCTGAGCCATGTGAAGGGCGGGCGGTTTGCCCAGCTCTGTGCGCCGGCCCAGGTATTCAGCGTTGTCCTCAGCGACATTGTGGGTGATCCGCTGGACATGATCGCCAGCGGCCCCGCCTGTCCGGACCGCTCCACCTGCGCCCAGGCGGAGGCTGTGGCGGAGAAGTACGGCCTGCGGCTGACGCCGGAGGCCCGGCGGCTGCTGGAAGAGGAGACGCCCAAGGCGTTGGACAATGTGCGCACCGAGATCACCGGCAGCGTCCGGGAGCTGTGCGCGGCGGCGTCGCGGCAGTGCCGGGAGCTGGGGTATGAGCCGGTTCTGCTGACAGACGGCCTATGCTGTGAGGCCCGGGAGGCGGGAAGCTTTCTGGCCAGTGTGCTCAGGACCCATGCCGGGGAGAGGCGGCGCCTTGCCTTCATCGCTGGGGGAGAGACGGTGGTCCGCCTGACCGGCGGGGGGCTGGGGGGCCGGAACCAGGAGCTGGCCTTGGCGGCGGCCCCCATTATCAGCGGCATTGCCTGCGGGGCGGTGTTCTCTGTGGGCAGCGACGGCACCGACGGTCCCACCGACGCCGCCGGCGGCTATGTGGATGGGGACACCCTCTCCGCCTTGGAGGAGAGGGGGCTGAACGTGTGCCGGGTTCTGGAGGACAACGACGCCTATCATGCCCTGGAGGCGGTGAATGGGCTGATTGTCACCGGTCCCACGGGGACCAACGTCAACGACGTGGCAGTGGCGCTGCTGCGGCCGTGAGCCGGGCGGATTGAGGGAGAGATTTTACATTGGAGTGTGAGAGATGTCTGCGAATTTACGGGACCTCGCCGGACGCCTGATTCGTCCCCGCATGGGCCGCAGGCTGGCGGCCCTGACACTCAGCCTGATGGTAATCGGTGCCTGTGTGGCGGTGTTCAAGACGGTGGGGTTTGGCACCGACCCCTGCTCCACCTTCACCCTGGGGGTATCCGCCCACACCGGCGTATCCTTTGGGACCTGTCAGCTGCTCTTCAACCTGCTGATGTTCATTCCGGTTTTCCGGTACGATGTCTCCCGCATTGGCATCGGGACCATTGGCAATATGGTGGGGATAGGCTACATCGCCGATCTGTGCATGGAGCTCATGCGCCCGCTGATTCCGGCGGAGGGCCTCTCCATGACGGTTCGAGTGGTGATGTTCGCTTTGAGCATGGCCGGGTTCTTGATTGCCGCGGCGTTCTACATGGTGGTGGATCTGGGCGTGGCACCCTATGACGCCATTCCGCAGCTGATCGCCGCCCGGGCAAAACGGTGGAGCTATCGCCGGGTCCGGATGCTCTGGGATATTTCCATTTTGTCCGCGGGCTTTCTCCTGGGTTCCACGGTGGGAATGACGACTGTGATTACCGGCTTTTGCCTGGGGCCGGTGATCGTGTTTTTCTCGGACCGAGTCAGCGGGTGGTTTGCGTAAAAAGGGGATATGCCGGTAAAAGAAGTCAAAAAGAAGTCAAGGCGCCCTGGGCAAAAGCCCAGGGCGCCTTGACTTCTTTGGTATGGAACAGAGGATCAGCAGCAGGGGGTGGGATTGCAGTTGCAATTGCAGCCACAGCCGCAACCACAGCCGTTGTTACCGCCGTTGCAGCACTCGCAGCAGCAGCAATTGCCGCCGCCGCTCCAGCCGCTGTTGCCGCAGCAGCACCAGATGATGATCAGAAGGATGATGATCCAGCAGCAGTTGCCGCCGCCAAAGCCGTTATTGCACATAAGGGGAACCTCCTATGAATTGTTGGCCGGCCGAACCGGTCTCAACCCATAGTATGCGTCCCCCTGTCAGGGGTGCGAAATTCTCTTAAAGCCGCCAGGAGGTCACCAGGCCGCGGGCCTGCTCCCACTCCGCGGAGGTAAAGACGCCTGCGTCCATCAACTGATTTCCGAGAGTCCGGTTACTGTTTGGCAGCAAGGCGTCCAGGGCGTAGTAGGAGATATACACCAACTCTGCCCGCAGGAAGCGGTCACGTTGCAGCATGGCGGTCTCCCCCGCCGTCAGAACCCCTGCGTTCATGGCCCGGTCAAAGACGTCCGCCAGGTTGGTGTTGGCGGAGGAGCTGTACCCCATGGCCCGGAGGACGAACTCTGTGTACTGTGAGGCGTTGACGGCTCCGGCGGGCCGGAACTCCGTGGGGCTGTACCCGTTGGTATAGCCCCGCTCATAGGCGTAACCCACGTATTTTTCCGCCTCGGTGCCCGGAACCACATCCCGGAAGGGCGTGGTTCCGCTCCAGGAGAGGGCCTGCTGCTCCTCCCCCAGGACGCGGATAAACATAATCAGCGCCTGGAGCCGGGTGGGGGCCGCCTCCAGGTCAAAGCCCTGGCCATAGCCGGTGAGGGTGCCCCGGAACAGGTGGAGCTGTTTCAGGGCGGCGGCCATAGCGTTGTAGTCCTCTGCGCCGGAATAGGCAAACTCCACGGTTCCCTGGTAGTCCAGCACCGCCGTCTTGGAGGTGACGGTGAAGTGGGCGATGGTGTCCTCCGCCGCCATATAGCGGTGGTTTACGGCGAGGATTGTGCCGCTGGGGACCACCGTACCGGCGGTGACGTCCACCACCGCGCCGTTGGAGGGGTAGGACACATAGGCTCCCCCCGCCAGCAGCATCACGCTGGAGCCGGTGGAGCAGACCGCGTCGTCCGCTCCCTTGAGCCGGGTCTCCGCCCAGCTGAGGGCGGAGGCGGCGGGTACGGCCCCGGCTCCGCTGGAGAGGTTGGCCTCGTTCAACCGCTGGTCTACCCGCTGGTCTACCGCCTCTGTGAACGCTCCGGTGAGGTAACTGAGGGTGGCCAGGGGGTCCGCCGCATCTCCCGCGGCCAGGGCCCAGCCGGCGGCCAGAACCAGTATGCAGGCAGGCAGAAGCAGAAAAAACTTTTTTTTCATGGACTCTCTCCTCAGTGGTTGGCGATACGGTAGCTGAGGGTCAGCAGGCTGTCCGCGAAGTGGATGTTCTCAAACTGCACATTGGGGTCGGCGCTGCTGAGTTCCACATTGGTGAAGTTCCAAAATCCCCGGACGCCCAGGCTGATCAGACGGTCGGCGGTGTTCTGGGCCACCGACTGGGGGATGGTCAGCACCACCACGTCCACAGCGTAACTCCGGATGTAGTTGTCCAATTCCTCCATGGCGTAAATGGGCACGCCGTTGACGCTGGAGCCCACCACTGCGGGGGAGATGTCGAAGGCGGCGTCCACAGTGAAGCCCGCCTGGTCAAAGTGAAAATTCTGAAGCAGGGCGTGGCCCAGGTTGCCCACGCCGATCATGATCAGGTGGTGGTGGTTGTCCACTCCCAGGATGTGTCCGATCTCGGAGCGCAGTTCCTCCACATTATATCCATAGCCCTGCTGTCCAAACTCCCCGAAGCAGCTGAAATCCTGACGGATCTGAGAGGCGGTGATGCTCATCTCCTGGCCCAGGGAATGGGAGGAGATGCGGACTACGCCGCGGGCACAGAGATCCGTCAGCTGCCGGTAGTACCGAGGCAGACGGCGGATAACCGCGTCAGAGATGTTTTCCTTCTTCAAGTCGATCAGCCCCCATTGAGAAAAGTTTGTTATACTCAGAACTAGTTTAGACCAAATCCGGCGACTTGTCAATTTTTTTAACAATCTTTTTGGATGAAAATTTAGGTCTAAATTTTGTGCAATCACGCCAAAGTACGAAAAAAGGGCCCGGGTGCGGAGGCACCCGGGCCCTGGAGATCCTCTCCTCAATAGATGCTGGTGTAGATTCCCGCCCATTGCAGCGCCGCGGCTGCCAGCACAAAAAGGTGCCATACGCAATGGTCGTTCTTCCTCCCCCTGGCAAAGGGGATCATCCCCAGGGTGTACACCAGTCCCCCGCCCAGAATGAACCACAGCAGGGGCCGGTTGTTGGCGTAGAAATCCGGCAGGAATATCAGTCCGCTCCAGCCGATGAGGAAGTACAGCGTGAAGTGCAGCGCCCGCCAGCGGCCGGGGCCGAAGACTAGAATCAGCGTGACGCCGGTGAGGATCACCGCCCACTGCACGCAGAACAGGGCGATTCCCAGCGTGCCGCCCAGATATACCAGAAGAATCGGGGCAAAGGTCCCGCCAATCAGCAGATAAATAGAGGTATAGTCGAACCTGCGGCAGATCCGCTTTGCCGCGGACCCGGTTTTCATGGCGTGGTACACGCTGCTCATCACCATCATCAGCACCATGCTGATGCCGTAAAAGCAGGAGGCTGTGATTTTTAGCGGCGTATCCGACCGCAGGAGCAGCAGTGCCATGGCCCCCGCCGCCAGCAGCGCGCCTGCGCTGTGGCTTACCGTGTTGAAGCGTTCCTCCCCCGCCGTCAGATGGGGGGGCTCGTTCCGGGCCTGGACCCTGGCCCTACGGATTGCCCGGGCTCTGGCCCGGTATATCTCATTTGTCATCGTCATCGCTTCCATAATTCTTCTCCTCTGCCACGTCTGGTGGATCGTCACAATGTATAATATGGTTTATAAAACTATATTATACGATATTTATTTTTATTGCAAGTAGTTTTTCGAAATTTCCTCCAAAAATTCTGTGAAAATTTCACCAAAAAAAGAGAGGACGCCGTGGCGTCCTCTCATAAACTCTGTTATTTAATTATAATTTAAGTGACCGGCGGGATTCGCCGTAGCTGAAAAATGGCGCCGCGGTTTTAGGCCTTGTTTGAAAAATGTCAAAACGCCGTCTTGGAGCATCTTTTTCCACCAGGACTGCGTTGATTTGACTTGAAATCCGTCAGGATTCCCGCGTCAAATCGCCTTGCCTGGCAAAAAAATCCGCCCCAATCCGGCATTCCGCCAATTTTCAAACAAGGCCTAGAGCGGAGACGTCCGGGCGTCCTGGTCCGCAGGGGACTTGGCTGTAAAGCAGCCCTGACAAATCCGCCCGTCCTCGATCCGCACAATCCGGTCGGCTCTCTGGGCGATGTCGGGATTGTGGGTAATCATCACAATGGTTTGGTGAAATTTCCGGCTGCTCATTTGCAGCAGCTCCATCACGTCGTCGCTGGTCTTGGAGTCCAGATTTCCCGTGGGCTCGTCGGCCAGAATGATGGCGGGCTTGGACGCCAGGGCCCGTGCAATGGCGACTCGCTGCTGCTGGCCGCCGGAGAGGCACCCCGGCAGGCTGTCCAGTTTCTCCTCCAGCCCCAGCAGCTTTACCACCTCCATAATAAATGGACGGTCCGGCTTCTGCCTGTCTAGGGAGAGGGGGAACACGATGTTCTCCCATACCGTCAGCACCGGAATCAGATTGTAATTCTGGAAGATAAAACCGATCTGCTTCCGGCGGAAAACGGCGGCCTGCTCCCGGTCCAGCCCCGCAAGCTCCGTGCCGCCGATCTGGACGCTCCCCTCCGTGGGGGTGTCCAGTCCGCCCAACATGTTCAGCAGGGTGGACTTTCCGCTGCCGGAGGTGCCGATGATGGCGGTGAATTTCCCCCGCTCGATCTCCAGATCCACGCCGTCCAGGGCCCGAACCTGGGTATCGCCGGAGCCGTAATGCTTTTTGAGGCCGGCGGCCTTTAAAATGCTCTTCTCCATAACGCCTCTCCTTTCTGATCGTCACTCCGCCACGCGGAGCTGCTCCACAATGCTGCCCCTGTGGAAATAGCGCAGGGCCAGCAACGGGACAACGGCGGACATTGCCAGCAGCACCCCGCAGGCCGCCAGGGCGGGAGCCAGGGTAAAGCGGAAGGTAAACTGCCACATGGAATCCACCATGCTTTTCACCAGCGTCAAATCCAGCGCCGCCGCCAGGACCAGCCCCAGCAGGCAGGCCCCCGCCGCGTAATAGACGCTCTCCCACACCATCATGCCTGTCAGCTGCCGCCGGGTCATGCCCACGCTCTCCATGGTGGCGAACTCATGGCGGCGGGTCAGAATCGTCGTAATGATGGTATTCACCAAGTTCAAAATCCCTGCAAGGCCGAAGATCACTCCCACGAAGCCGCCCACAAAGCGGATCATCCGCTGGGTTGCCTCGGAGCTCTCCCGGGCGGCCCGGGCGGAGAGGTAGCTCATGCTGGGATCGGCCGTCTCCATGTAGTCCTCCAAAAACGCCGTCATCTCCGCCTCGTATCCGTCCTCCACATTAAAGGAGTATTTGTAGACCGCCGGGGCGTCGTACAGCGCCTTGTAAACGCTGGCGGGGAGGTATAGGCTCAGGCCGTCTCCGCCAATGTGATAGGGACCGCTGTCTGTATACCCAATTCCCACATCGTCTGTGGTGAGGGCTGCCTTTGCCAGCACGGGCAGCTCCATTGCCGCCGTGCCGTTTTTATAGACGGTGATGCGCTGGCCGACATCCGCCAGATCCAGCTCCGGCACCAGGGACATGTCCCCGCGGTTCACATGCACGCCAACCAGGACGCCCTCGCCGGCCGACATTTTTTGAAAGAGGGCATGGGCGTCGGTCTCTCCCTCCCGCAGATCCATCCGGGCCAGAGCGGTTTCCTCCATCCCATAGACATTGCAGAGCATGCGCCCGTCGTCTCCCAATCCAAAGCTCCTGTACTGGTCAATCCCGAAGGTGAGGCCGCTGTGTGAATTCTCAAAGGTCTCTCCCGTCATGGGATGGCCGAAATCATAGGTGACGTTGGTGTCCTCCACCGTGTTTTTATAGATCACCGAGCCGCCGGTAACGCCGGGGCGGGCGGCAATGTCTGCGATGGTCTCCGCCCGCAGCGCGTCGGAGCGCCGCATAAACCCTTTGGTGTTGCTGGCGCTGACCACATTCACCACGGCGAAATCCGTCCGGATCATGAAGGCGGTCTCCTTTTCCACGTCCATGCTGTCTGCCGCCGTGCCCGCGCAGTTCAAAAGCACCACGCACAGCATCAGGGACAGAACGATGAACCCGGTTCTCCGCCGGTTCCGTCCCAGATTGGACCAGGCCAGCCGGGGGATGCCGGCCCCCGGAGCGCTCCGGCGGGAGGCCCGCCGCCCGCCGCCGCTCTCCACGTAGCGGAAGGCCTCGATGGGCGGGGTGTTGGCGGCAATCCGGATGGGCTTGCGGGTGCTGCAAAAGACCGTCAGCGCCGTCAGGGCCGCTGCTGTCAGAAAGATCGCCGGAGAGGGGGAGACGCCGGCGGATAGGTACTTGTACTCGGTGGCAACCGTGTTCATAATCAGGGGCAGGGCTGCCTTTCCAACGAAAAAACCGCCCAGCATCCCCAGGGGGATTCCGATGCCGCTGAGCCAGAGAGCCTGCCGGTTCATCAGCATACGCACCTGCCTGCGGCTCATGCCGATGGTCCGGTAGAGGCCGAAGCGGCGGATGTCCTGCATGACGG
>CAJUDV010000013.1 GCA_910585385.1 uncultured Oscillibacter sp.
GTTGGGCACCGCGCCCCCCAGCAGCGTCTCCAGCACAGAGGCCTCCGCCGTCTCCTTCCTCATCTCTTCCGCCATAGAACAGTTCCTCCTTTTCATCTCTTTGGGCATGAAAAAACCGCCCTGCCATACTTGACAAAGCGGTCTCCAGGCGGTATCATAAACATACAAGGGCGCTGTTACTGACGGTTAGCCCCTACAATCAGAATAGCAAACTACGCTGACTGCTCGTGCCACCGGGCAGTCAGCACGCTTTTGGGGCTATGTAAATCATGACCAGAAGGACCATGATAAAACAGATCAGGAAGCGAAGAAGCCTCCAGCCCATCAGCCTCACCCCCTTTCACAGGGGAGTCGCTAACCGCCTTTTATGTAACAGCGCCCAGGGTCTCTTTCGAGACGCGCTTATCATATCACGCCGCGCCGCTGTTTGTCAATTTGTGCCGCCCAACCGGGCGGCTTTTGTCTTTTCAGTAGTCCAGAATCTCGTAGCTCTCCGCGGAGAAGGGGGCCTCAATGGTCCCCAGCTTGGCGGCCTCCCAGTCCGCCAGCGTCAGATCGTCAAAGATCACGCCCTTGACGGCGATCCGCTGGTTCCGGGGGTTGTCCGGGTCGTCCAGGTTGCTGATGATGGTGTGCCGGATGTCCTCTCCGGCGGCAAAGAGGCTGGGAGGGAAGTCCGCCGCCGGATTTCAGACAGAGACGAAAAAGCGGGAGCTGCCTCTAAAGCAGCTCCCGCATAAAAAACGCTTGACTTGGAGCGTACTCAAAATGATATGATTCTGGCAAAGCGGGTTATTCTGCTGGCTGCGGAAAAACGAACCCACTGGAAGGAGCCTTATGATGAGCGAAAAACTGGTAGCCTATTTTTCCGCCGGCGGCGTGACCGCCCGGGCGGCGAAGAACCTGGCGGAGGCGGCGGGGACAAACCTCTATGAGATCAGGCCCCAGGTTCCCTACACCGCCGCGGACCTGGACTGGACCGACAGGCACTCCCGCAGCAGCGTGGAGATGAACGACCGGGCCTTTCGTCCGCCTCTGGCAGACCACAGCGCCCCTGTGGCGGAATGCGGCGTCATTTTCCTGGGCTTTCCCATCTGGTGGTACACGGCCCCCACCATCATCAATACCTTTTTGGAGAGTTATGACTTCTCGGGAAAGACCATCGTCCTCTTCGCCACCTCCGGCGGCAGCGGCCTGGGGAAAACCGCGGAGGACCTGCGTCCCAGCGCGAAGGGCGCGGTGATCCAGGGCGGAAAGCTGCTGAACGGCGGGGAGACGGCGGAGATGCTTCGAGCCTGGGTAGACGGCATGGAGCTGTAACCAGGGTGGAAAGGAGCTTGATATGGGAACTATGAAAACATTCACTGGCGCGGCACATTAGCGGCTGACGGTGCGCGGCCCCCCCGGACAACGCTGTCCGGGGGGCTCTGCGCGCCAATTCTTCCTGTGGAAGCGCTCTCTTGGGCTTTTGGCAGCTAAAGGCCTGCGGTATTCCGGGCGGTCTGCCGGCATAAGGACTGACCTGGGGAGCCGGGGGGACTTCCGGGACGGCGGCGGTCCTGATATGCGGCCGCGGGCGGGAAAATATTTTTGGGACTTCCCGGACTGGAGAATGAGCGGAAAGGATTGACAAAAAACCGGTCTGGCCCATATAATAGAGAATGAAATTTTCCGGGTTTGGAAAGGCAGTTCAGTTATCAAAAAATTGAGGTGCGTAGAGATGAAGAGTATCCGCAAGAAGATCACAATAAGCCTGATAGCCACAGTCCTGATTGCCCTGGCGGCGGTGGGCGCGTCCAGCATTGCGCTGAATTACCGGAATACCATTGCCACGGTGGAAGCCATGATGAGCGAGACCGCCGTGCTGGCGGCGGAGCGGGTGGAGCAGGAGCTCACCGCCTACAAGAACGTGGCCATGGACACGGGCCGAATCTCCCAGCTGTCCAACTCCATGATGTCTCTGGAGGAAAAGCGCGCTGTGATCGATGAGCGTATCAGCCTCCACGGCTTCCAGCGGGGCAACATCATTGGCATAGACGGCGTCAGTATTTTTGACGGCAAGGATTACTCCGACCGGGAGTATGTCCAGCAGGCTATGCAGGGGAATGTCTATGTCTCCGAGCCCCTGGTCAGCAAGATCACGGGGGAGCTCTCCATCATGGTGGCGGCGCCGATATATTCTGAGCAGGGCCGGATCGCGGGCGTGGTCTACTTTGTGCCGCCGGAGACCTTCCTGAACGACATCGTCTCCTCCATCAAGATCAGCGAGAACTCCCGGGCCTATATGATTAACAAAAACGGCGACACCATCGCCGACGTCACCTTGGACACCATCACCACGCAGAACGTGGAGCGGGAGGCCCAGAGCGACTCC
Organism: uncultured Oscillibacter sp.; assembly: GCA_910585385.1. Classification (GTDB taxonomy): domain Bacteria; phylum Bacillota; class Clostridia; order Oscillospirales; family Oscillospiraceae; genus Oscillibacter. The sequence goes on from CAJUDV010000013.1 coordinate 2,375, forward strand.
TCCCTGAAACGGCTGGCCGCCATCCACGCGGAGATGCGCCAGGGGAAGAACGACTTCGGCAGCTTTTCCGACGAGACGGGGCCCTGGTTCTCCGCCTATGCTCCGGTGGGCGGCACCAACGGCTGGAGCCTGGCCGTCACCGCCATGAAGAAGGACTATCTGACGGATACATATGTGGGCATCCTGATTAACGTGCTGGTGATCGTGGCCTCCATCCTGGCCTCCATCGCGGTGGCGCTGAAGCTCTCCAGCAATATCAGCGTCCCCATGCAGGCCTGCGCCAAGCGGATGAAGCTGCTGGTGGAGGGCGACCTGGAGTCTCCGGTTCCCCAGACCAGCGGCCAGGACGAGACCGCGGAGCTGACCCGCTCCACGGCGGAGATGGTGACGGGACTGAATACCATCATCAATGACATCGGCTACCTGCTGACCCAGATGGCCAACAAGAATTTCGATATTCAGTCTTCCCATAGGGAGGCCTATGTGGGCGGCTTCCAGAGCATCCTGCTGTCCATGCGCAACCTGAAGATGGAGCTGAGTGACACGATGCGCCAGATCGACGCCTCCGCCACCCAGGTGTCCTCCGCCAGCGACCAGGTCTCCACCGGGGCCCAGACGCTGAGCCAGGGCTCCATGATGCAGGCCAGCTCCGTGCAGGAGCTGGCGGCCACCATCAACGACATCTCCGACAGCGCCAGGAAGACTGCTGCCGCCGCGGAAGAGGCGGGGCACTTTGTGGGCCAGGCCGGCGCCCATCTGGGTACCAGCGTGGAGCATGTGAAGGAGCTGAACACGGCGATGGAGAAGATCTCCGGGTCCTCCCAGGAGATCTCCAAGATCATCGCCACCATTGAGAACATTGCGTTCCAGACCAATATTCTGGCCCTGAACGCCGCGGTGGAGGCCGCCCGGGCCGGCAGCGCCGGCAAGGGCTTCGCCGTGGTGGCTGACGAGGTGCGCAATCTGGCCACCAAGTCCGACGAGGCCGCCAAAGCCACCAAGGAGCTGATCGAGAGCTCCATCGCCTCCGTGGCCGAGGGCAGTGAGGCTGTGGCGCTGGTTACCGAGGCTCTGGAGCAGACCAGCCAGTCTGCGGGCCAGGTTACCGCCCAGATGGACATTGTGGTGGAGGCTGTGGAGAATCAGACCACCTCCATTACGCAGGTTACCGAGGGTGTGGATCAGATCTCCTCCGTAGTGCAGACCAACAGCGCCACGGCGGAGGAGAGCGCGGCGGCCAGCCAGGAGCTCTCCGCCGAGGCCGCCAGCCTCAAGCAGCTGGTGGACCAGTTTACTCTGGCCAGAGGCTGAGCCCTGTGGCTGCGGAGAGGGACTGCGGCAGAGGAGCCTCCCGCCCATGGGGCGGGAGGCCCTTTTTGCCCGCCGGCCTCTTTCCAAATGCAGGCGATCCTGCTATACTGTAAATGGATAGATTATAGAGGCGGACTCGGAGACCGATGTGTCCCGAGAGACGCGAAAGGGGAGACTCCTTATGATCCAGAGATTGATCCGGCGCATACTTCCGCCGCTGGCGGCGGCGTGCCTGGCGCTGACTGCCTGCGCTCCCGCTGAAAGCCCCGCCTCAGCGGATAACGGCGCCCTCACCTGGGGGACCTGGGGCAGCTATGGCAGGCACAAGCCATTTTTAGATCTTTTGGCCCAGGTCTGTCCGGACATAGAGCTGGAGTTTATCTCCTATGCTGGCGGTAACGCCACCGGTTACAGCTGGGCACAGATGCGGGCGGACGATATTCCGGACATTTTTATCACCTCTCAGATTTTGGATAGAGAGCTGGCCGGCGATCGTCTGGCGGATCTGTCCGGATACGACTTTGTCAACGGCTTTTCCACCGCGATTCTGGACCAGGTGGCCATTGATGGAGGCGTATACCTCCTGCCTGTCAATAACACCATGTACGGCATTTACTATAACAAGACCCTGATGGAGGAGAAGGGCTGGGAGGTTCCCGGGAACCTCGCGGAGCTGGAGGCGCTGTGCGCCGAGATCCGAGCGGAGGGACTGATTCCCGGTGTGGTGGGAACCATGCTCACCGGCGGTCCCTTTTCCAATGTGTTCAATCTGGCCAAGACCGACTGGCTCACCACGCCGGATGGCATCAGCTGGGAGCGGGAGTTCCTGGCCGGCACCGCGGCGGCGGAGGGGACGTGGGAGGATACCATGGACCTGGTCCAGCGGTATATCGACATGGGCATGTTTACCACAGACCCGGAGGACCGCATCAATGTGGAGCTGATTCAGGACTATCTGGGTGGGCGAAAGGCGGTGTTCTGCACGGCTATCCAGCCCGTCAGCTTCACGGTATTTCCCGACACCGGCGACGAGCTGGGCATGATGCCCTATATTGGCCGGGACGGCAGCAAGAATGTCTATATGTACAGCCCCTTCTGCTATTTCGGCATCAGCAAGCGGCTCACCGAGCCCGGAAATGAGAAAAAGCTGGAGGACGCTGTGAGAATTCTGACCCTCCTCTTTTCCCCGGAAGGCCAGGCCTCTTTGATTACGGAGCAGACCCCCTGTGTCTTGAGCGTGCTGGACAGTGCCGCCCTGCCGGAGGACGCCCTGATCTGCGACGCCCAGGAGGCTCTGAGGGAGGGGCGGGCTTTTCCCATGACCTATGCCGGCTGGGAGGGCGTTCTGGCCGATATAGGGCAGGCCTATAAGGAGTGGTTCCGGGGGGAAAACGGCATGGACGGTCCCCTGTGCATTGCCCGGATGGACGCGCTCCAGCGGAGTTTTCTGAGCCATTCGGAACAGATCTATTTCTGCGAGAGCACCGCCAATTTTACCCTGGAGGAGACGGCGGAGCTGGTGGGCAAGGCCCTGGGCGCCGCCGCCGGCACGGACGCGGCGGTGATCCCTCTGGGGAGCTTCCATAACGGTGTGGAGCTGCCTGCGGGTATCAGCGGAAAGCTCTATGCCGGACCGGTCAATACGGAGACCATCAGTGCCATTACCCCCAACTACGACGGGGAATACGCCATTCTCACCATGACCGGCGCCGAGGCCAGGGCCATGGCTCAGGCGGGATTTGATCTCATGGGAGACGGCGATCCGTTCCCCTATGTTCTGGTGACCAGAGGCGGCGGGGAGCTGGAGGACGGCAAGACCTGCCGGGTGGCCTTCCTCATGAGGAGCTACACCGAGGAGGCCGGAGAGAGATATGGAGCCCAGGTGGAGAAGGGCTCCATCCGCACTTTCCTGCGGGAGTGGCTGGAGGAGCAGGGAACCGTGTCTCCCGGGGAGAACCCATGGCGGTGAGGGAAAGCAGCCGTGCCGCGCGGTTGTTTCCCGCGCAGCATAGTGCTGCCGCTCATAAGTCCCATGTCCGCCGGTCTCCGGCGGCCGGTGGGAAATCTGAGAAAAAGGAGGCGGGCTGAATGAAGGCCGGCAGAAGAGCCCATATTGCGCTTCCGGTGGCGCTGACGGCCTGCTGTTTGCTGCTGGTGGTGGTCAGCGGCGTCTATTTTGCCGAATACCTCCGGAGCCGGATTTTTGAGGAGCGCGCCACCCAGCTCAACGAGATCACCTCGCAGGTACGGGTGAACATTCGAAGCGCACTGGACGATCATTGGAAGTACCTGGATGCTGCGGTTAACCTGCTGTCCGAGAGGGAGTATGAGACGGCGGCGGATGTGACGGAGCAGATCGCCGGACTGGAGCGGCTTTTGGAGCTGGAGAGACACGGCTCCATGCTGGTGCTGCTGGACGGCCAGGGGAACTGCTACGACGCGGAGGGCCGGCACGGCGTCTGGGCCGACATCCATCAGCTCTCCGGCGGTGGGCAGGATACCTTTATCTCCGACAGCTACCTGTACCAGGGCAGCAGCTGGACCTTTTTGCGGGAGCTGGAGGCGCCTCTTCAGACAGAGGCGGACGGCGTCGCGTTTACGCATGCCCTTCTCCTGAAGGATGTCTATACCATGTCCCAGTACTACGACAGCGGCGCCTACGGCAACAAGAACGAGACCTATATTCTAAAAAGCAACGGGACGCGGATGCACGATGATGTATCCGCCGGCGGCAGCACCATCCAGTCGTACAATGTCCTCAAGGTGCTGGAGGAGATGGAGGGCCAGGCGTATCCGGATATTCGCGCCGCCCTGGAGGAGGCGGATACCATCAGCGCCAGCTTCCGCCACGGCGGCAGGGAGTACTACTACTGCGTCACCTCTCTGGAGGAGTATGACACGCTGCTGCTGTTTTTGATTCCGGCGGAGTTTGTGGCCTCCGGCACCGTGGGGATGGTGGGAGCCGTGGTCCGGCTGCTGCTGTTCCTGGTGACGATCCTTCTGGTGGCGCTGATTCTGGCGGCGGTGTCCATCGTCCGGCAGCAGAGCGGTGCCCGGCTGTTCCGGCAGGAGCAGGAGAACCTGCGCCGTCAGGAGGAGATGAACCGGCGGCTGGAGGAGTCCAATGCCATGCTGGCCCGCTCCAAGGAGACGGCGGAGCAGGCCTTCCAGATCGCCGAGGAGGCCAACCGGGCCAAGAGCTCCTTCCTCTCCAACATGAGCCACGACATCCGCACCCCCATGAACGCCATTGTGGGCTTCGCCGCCCTTCTGGCCCGGGACGCAGAGAATCCGGACAAGGTGCGGGAGTATACGAAAAAGATCACCGCCTCCAGCCAGCACCTGCTGGGCCTGATCAACGATGTTTTGGACATCAGCAAGATCGAGGCCGGCAAGACAACGCTGAATCTTTCCGACGAGAGCGTGGTGGAGCTGATCGAGAATATCGATGCCATTATCCGCCCGCAGATGAAGGCCAAAGGGCACACCTTTGAGGTTCTCAGCGAGGACCTGCGGCATGAGCGGGCGATGATGGATAAACTCCGGCTGAATCAGATTCTGCTGAATCTGCTGTCCAACGCGGTGAAATACACGCCGGAGGGAGGCCGGGTGGTGCTGACCGTGCGGGAGCTGCCTCAACATGCCAGGCAGCTGGCCCACTACCGGTTTGTGGTGGAGGACAACGGCTACGGCATGAGCCCGGAGTACGTCGAGAAGATTTTCCACGCCTTTACCCGGGAGGAGGACAGTGTTACCAACAGGATTCAGGGAACCGGTCTGGGCATGGCCATCACCAAAAATCTCCTGGACCTGATGGGCGGAAAGATTACGGTGAAGAGCGAGAAGGGCCGGGGATCTGTCTTTACGGTGGACCTGGAGCTCCCCATCAGCGAACAGAGCGTTGATCAGGATTTCTGGAAGAGCCGCGGCATCACCAGGCTCCTGGCGGCAGGCGGCGAGGAGGCGGTCTGCCGGAATGTCCAGCGGGCCATGGAGAACGCCGGCGTCGCCGTGGACTGTGCGCTGGACGGCGAAAGGGCCGTGGAGATGGTGAAGGCCGCCCAGCGGGAGGGCCGCCCGTATCAGGTGGTCCTGCTGGACGGGGAGACGCCGGGGATGGACGGCCTGGAGATCTCCCGCCGCATCCGCGGGGAGATCACGGAGAACGCCCCCATTCTGGCGCTGTCCAGCTATGACTGGCCGGAGGTGGAGGAGGAGGCGAAGGCCGCCGGAGTGGATGTCCTTCTCTCCAAGCCCTTCTTCCTCACCAGCTTCCGCCAGAAGGTGGAAGCCTATCTGAGCTGCGGGCAGCCGGAAGCGGAGCCCGCGTCCGCCGGCGGGGAGAACGTTCTGCGGGGGATGCACATTCTGGTAGCGGAGGACAATGAGATCAACGCGGAGATTCTGGAAGAGCTTTTGGATATAGCGGGGGCCTCCTGCCGGATCTGCGGGAACGGGCAGCTTGTGGCCGAGGCCTTTGAAGGCTCCGCCCCCGGAGACTACCAGCTGATTTTGATGGATGTCCAGATGCCGGTGATGAACGGCTATGAGGCTACCCGGGTTATCCGGGACTGCGGACACCCCTTGGCGCTGACCATTCCCATCATCGCCATGACGGCCAACGCCTTTGCCGAAGACATCCGGGACGCCCTGGAGGCCGGGATGAACGCCCATGTGTCCAAGCCCATTGACATGGCCGTGCTGGAGCGGACGGTCAGGGCGGTGCTGGAGGGTGTTAAAGCTCCATAGAGAGATACACCATATCCACCAGCTGACTCCCCGCCTCATAGATGGGGTGGTCGTAGTGGTCGGTGAAAAAATTCCTCACCCGATGGCTTTCCCGAAAGCCTAGGCGCTCATAGAAGGGGATGGTCAGCGGGCTGTCTCCGGTGCCTGCCAGCAGCCGCGTTCCCCGGTTCCGGCAGATTTCGGCGATGTGCTCCACCATGGCCCGGCCATAGCCCCGGCGCTGGCTATCCGGCTCCGTGGCCAGATTTTTCAATTCAAAGACGCCGCCGCCCTCATCGGTGACCACGGCCACGGTCCGAAGCGTCCCGCCGTCGTACAGGGCCAGCAGAGTTCCCCGCTCCAGATAGCGCTCAATCATCTCCTCCTGCTCGTCTCCCAACAGCAGCAGGGGGAGAAAGTCCCGCTTGTTCTCTAAAATTTGACGGATTTCCATAAAAAAGACCTCTCCGGCCACATGGCCTGTTCCGCCTCCGGGCAGACTAGCCCCGGAGGTGAGTGTGAATGGATGAATTTCCCGGTTATCTCTGCCTGACGGACCTGCTGGATCAGGACCTGTCCTCCTACGAGTATTTCCAGACCCTGGCGCCGGAGATCCAGACCGCCCTGCGGCGGGAGGACGCCGGCGTGGGGACGCTGGAGGCGCTCCAGGCCCGGGCGGAGCGCCTGCGGGAGCTCGGAGAATCAAAGATGTGACGCCGCGCGGCGCCCCGGGAGGTTTCCGGGGCGCTGCTTTTCTATGGCCCCATGTCCGCTATTTTGCCATGCGGGGGGCGGAATTGCAAGGCAGGGCCTGGAAATTTCCCCTGGTTCTGTCGGAAATCGTTGAAAAACGCGGATATGAATGGTAAGATGAAGAACAGAACTGTGTCTGAGAGTATGTGAAAGGAGGAGAAGCCCTTGATTATCGCGGTTTGCGTCGACGGGCGGGGCGGGGTGATGTTCAACCGCCGGCGGCAGAGCCAGGACCGGGCCCAGCGGGAGGACCTGCTGAATTTCTGCGCCGGGCGGCGGCTGTGGATCGCCCCGTATTCCGCCGCTCTCTTTGGGGAGCGGGAGGAGGTCCGGGCGGACGAGGAGTTTATGGACAAGGCCGGGGACGGGGAGGTCTGCTTTGTGGAGGACCGCCCCATCGCGCCCTATGCGGAGCGCGTTGAGGCCATGGTTCTGTACGACTGGGACCGGGCCTATCCGACGGATGTCCACCTGGACTTCAACCCGGCGGAGGCGGGGTTCACGCTGACGGAGGAGCGGGAGTTTTCCGGCACCTCTCATGAGCGGATCATCCGAAAAATCTATGTGCGGGAGGCGGACCATGGCCAGGAGGCGGAGTAAGCAGCAGTGGACGCCGGGGAGAATCGCCCTGGTGATTTTGATCTGCGCGGCGGGGCTGGCGCTGCGGTATCTGGAGGCCCGGATGTATGAGGAGCCGCCGTCCGCCGCTGCGCTGGGGGAGGTTCCCGCCTACAGCGGTAGCCCTTACATCGAGATCAACGGCAATGTGCCGGATTTTACGGAGGAGGACCTGACCCTGGAGCCCTTCGAGTATTACAGCGAGCTGGACGGCCTGGAGCGCTGCGGCGCCGCATACGCCAACATCTGCCAGGAGCTGATGCCCACGGAAAAGCGGGAGGACATCGGCCGGATCAAGCCCACGGGCTGGCAGTCTGTGCAGTATGACAGCGTGGATGGAAAGAGTCTGTACAATCGCTGCCACCTCATCGGTTTCCAGCTGGCAGGGGAGAACGCCAACGAGAAAAACCTCATCACCGGCACCCGGTATATGAACGTAGACGGAATGCTGCCCTTTGAGAACCTGGTGGCGGACTACGTCAAGGAGACAGGGAACCATGTGCTCTACCGGGTGACGCCGGTGTTTGAGGGCGCGGAGCTGGTGGCCCGGGGCGTGCAGATGGAGGCCATGAGCGTGGAGGACGGCGGCGAGGGCGTGTATTTCAACGTCTACGCCTATAACGTCCAGCCCGGTATCGGCATTGACTACTCAACCGGGGACAATTGGCCGGAAGAGGAGTGGGCCGCCTGATGGAGGAGCTTTGGCAGCGGTTTGACCGCATTGTGGTCTTTGACACGGAGACCACCGGTATCGAGTTTGGAAGAGACCGGATTATTGAGCTGGGGGCTGTCAAGCTGGAGGCCGGGGCGGAGACGGGCAGCCTGAACGCGCTGGTCCGCCTGCCGGAGGGGGTCCGCCTGCCCCCCTTCATCGTGGACCTGACGGGCATCACCGACGAGCAGCTCTCGTCGGAGGGCGTAGACCAGGAGGAGGCGGCGGAGGACTTCTGCCGCCTGCTGGAGGGCTGTGAGCGGCCTTTGCTTGTGGCCTACAACGCCCAGTTTGACCTGAATTTTCTCTACCACTTCCTGCGGCCCTGCGGCCGGGTGGGGGTGCTGGGCCCGCCCCGGTTCCTGGACGCCCTGACGGTGTACCGGGACCGGCGGGACTACCCCCACAAGCTCTGCAACGCCATCGAGGCCTACGGCCTGGGGGACACGGCGGTGAACAGCCACCGGGCTGTGGACGACGCCCGGGCAACGGTACAGCTGCTGGAGGCCATGGCGGCGGAGCGCGGCGACCTGGCCCGGTACATCGACCTCTTCGGCACCCATCCCAAGTACGGCCTCTCCGGGCGGAAGATCGCCTCGGTGACCTACCGCCCCCAGTCCTACCGGCGGCAGCGGCCCCTGTATGAGGAAATATGAAAACTTTGTAAACATTCCCAGGTCCCCCTTGCAATGCGACAACCTGTCGGGTATGATACCTGACAGGTTGTCGCATTATTTTGGGGAGCAAGGGAAAAAACACTTGACTTTCCACCTGGTGGAAGCTGTACGATGTGAAAAACTTCCGGCAGATGAAGAAAACGGCGGCTCTGGTTCGTTATATGTTGTTTAGAGAGGAAGAGAGGCCATGCCAAGCAATACCTTTTTGAACCTGCCGGAGGATAAGCAGACCCGGCTGATGGACGCCGCGTCCCGGGAGTTTTCCGCCAAGCCCTACAACGAGGCCTCCATCAACAAGATCATCCAGGAGGCGGGCATCCCCCGGGGCAGCTTCTACATGTACTTCCAGGACAAGGAGGAGCTGTTCCGCTACCTGGTCCACGGCTACGTGGAGCAGCTGCTGATGGTGCTGGAGGAGGCGCTGCTGCGGGAGGGCGGCGACGTGTTCGCGGCCATGCGGGCCCTGTTCGACTACGTGTGGGAGAAGCGGGAGGAGCGCGCCTTGGGCGGCATGGGGGCCATGTCGGCCATCATCAGCCGCAACGGCGGCATGCAGCGGGGAGCGCTTTTGGACCTGCTGGACTCCGGCGAGGCGCTGGAGCGGCTGCGCCAGTCGGTGAACCCGGCGCTGCTGGACCTGCGGCGGGAGGAGGATCTGGACGATCTGCTGGCGGTGCTGCTGTCCGTGGCCGGGCCGCTGCTCTATGCCGGCATAGAGGCCGGAGATGCTCCCGGCTACCGGGAGCATCTGGATGGAATTCTGGACATTTTGCGGCGGGGCATGGCAAAGGATAAGGCCCCGAAAATCTCAGAAAGCGAGGAAAAGAGCGTATGAAGACAGAATTGATGGAAGAGGGAGCCCAGAGCGTGGCCCCGGAGGAGACCGCGCCTCAGGCGGGAGCAAAAAAGAGGAAGTGGAGTCTCCCGAGAGGGAAGAAGCCCCGCCGGCGGGGCCTCATCGCCGGGGCGGCGGTGATTCTGGCGGCGGTAATCGTTGTCACCCGTCTCCAGCAGGGGGGAACGGCCCAGGCGGGGGCGAACTACCAGCCAGTCCCCGTCACTCGGCAGGACATCGCCGTGACGGTGTCCGGCAGCGGCACCCTGGCCCCGGCGGACGCCTACAACGTCTCCACGCTGATCTCCGGGTCCATTGAGGAGGCCCCCTTTGAGGAGGACGACCTGGTGGAGAAGGGGACGCTGCTCTACACCCTGGACAGCGGCGACGCCCAGAGCTCCGTTCAGCGGGCCAACATCTCCGCGGCCCAGGCCCGGCTGAGCCTGGAGCAGGCCCAGGAGGCCCTGCACCCCACCGCGCCCATCACCGGCGTCATCAATGAGGTCTTTGTCCACAACGGGGACAGCGTCACCGCCGGGACGGCCCTGGCCAAGATTATGACCAGCCGGGACCTGACCATCGACTTCCTGTTTCCCTATGTGGAGCCCTCGGAGTTCTATGTGGGCCAGCCGGCCACCGTGTTCGTGGGGGACTTTGTGGACTCCGTTCCCGGCACCGTTGAGGCGGTGTCCGACTCCACCTCCGTCATGAGCAACGGCCAGGAGGGCAGCTCCGTCCGGGTGAAGATCAAAAATCCCGGCGTACTGTCGGACAATTTCAAAGCCTCCGCCGCCATTGGCAGCTATTGCAGCTACGGTCAGGCCACGGTGTCCATGGCCGGCGCCGCCACGGTGTACTCCGTGGGCAGCGGCACGGTGACAGGCTTTGACAAGCTGGCCGGCAGCAATGTCGCCAAGGGCGAGACGCTGTGCACCATTGAGTCCGAGGCCAACCGGGCCCAGGTGGAAAACGCCCGGCTCAGTGTAGAGACCGCCAAGCTCTCCGCCGGCAGCGCCGCCGACAATCTGGACGACTACCGCATTGAGTCCCCCATCTCCGGCACGGTGATTGAGAAGAAGTTTAAGGCTGGGGACAAGGTGGACGGCGCGGCCTCCGGCACCCTGGCCATCATCTACGACATGAGCTGCCTCAAGGTGGAGATGGACGTCAACGAGCTGGACATCGGAAAGGTGAAGGCCGGCCAGGCCGTGGAGATCACGGCGGCGGCGCTGATGGGCCAGACCTTTCAGGGTACCGTGGAGCGGGTGAGCGTCAACGGCACCACCACCAGCGGCTTCACCACCTACCCGGTGACCATTGCCGTTGCGGACTACGGTGAGCTAAAGCCGGGCATGAACGTCTCCGCCACCATTCTGGGCGAGACGGTGAAAAACGCCCTGTGCGTGCCCGTGGGGGCGGTGAACCGGGGCAATACGGTGCTGGTCCCCGGCGAGGGTGCCATGAGCGAGGACGGCGCCGCCGTGGCGGATCCCTCCAGGCTGGAGGAGCGCCCTGTGACGCTGGGCAGGAGCGGCGATGCGTACATTGAGATCACCTCCGGCCTGACAGAGGGCGAGACCGTGCTGATTCTGGACCAGACGGCGGTTATGGGAGGCTGAGGGTTCAATGGAGCATCTCATCGAGCTGAAGGACGTCTATAAGATCTATCAGATGGGCTCCGAAGAGGTACACGCCCTGGACGGAGTGGATATGACCATTGATCCGGGGGAGTTTGTGGCCATCGTGGGCCAGTCCGGCTCCGGCAAGTCTACAGCCATGAACATCATCGGCTGTCTGGATGTGCCCACCTCCGGCACCTATCACCTGGGGGGTACCGACGTGTCCACTATGGACGACGACCAGCAGGCGGAAATCCGCAATAAGATGCTGGGGTTCATCTTCCAGCAGTACAACCTGATTCCCAAGCTGACGGTACAGGAGAACGTGGAGCTGCCGCTGCTGTACGCCGGCATCTCCGCTGAGGAGCGCAGGGAGCGGGCCCTCCGCTCCCTGGAGCGGGTGGGCCTCGCCGACAAACGGCGGAACCTCCCCAGCCAGCTCTCCGGCGGCCAGCAGCAGCGGGTGTCCATTGCCCGGGCCCTGGCGGGGGAGCCCTCCGTCATCCTGGCCGACGAGCCCACCGGCGCGCTGGACTCCCGCACGGGCCGGGAGGTGCTGGGCTTCCTCCAGAAGCTCAACGAGGAGGGGGACACGGTGGTTCTCATCACCCACGACAACTCCATCGCCGTGAAGGCACGGCGCATCGTCCGCCTCCAGGACGGCCGGGTGATCTACGACGGCGACGCCGGCGACCCCCGGGCCGTGGTGCGGCCGGAGGACGCGGAGAACGGGGAGGTGGGGGCATGAACTTTACCCAGTCCTTCAAGCTGGCCATTAAGTCCCTGCGGACCAGCAAGGCCCGCGCCATTTTGACTATGCTGGGCATCATCATCGGCGTGGCGGCGGTGATTATCATCATCTCCCTGGGCAACGGCCTCACCGGCATGGTGGAGCAGCAGGTGGAGAAGGTGGGCATCAACCAGATCTACGCCTACAACTGGGGCTTCGGCGGCGGCGCGCTGACCCTGGATGCCCAGGAGATCTATGACCTGGTGGAGGAGAGGCCGGACGTGTTCGTGGGCGTCACACCCTGGGTCAACGCCGGCACCGGCACCCGGCGGGGCAGTGAAAAGTACGAGAAGACCAATATTTTTGGCGTCAGCGAGGCGTTTTTCAACCCGGAACTGTCCACTACCCTGGACGGGGAACAGTTGGAAAAGGGGCGGTTTTTGGGCTATGTGGACGTGTTCCGGCGAAGCAACGTCTGCGTCATCGGCGCGTACCTGGAGGAAAACGCCTTTGACGGCGATGCCCTGGGCCAGGGAATCATCGTGGGCGGTGTGTCCTACACCGTGATCGGTGTGATGAGCCGGAAGAGCGAGGTTATGGAGGAGGGCGGCGGGGATGATTTCGTCTACATCCCCTACGAAAACGCCCTCCAGCTCACCGGCACCCGGCAGGTCCAGCTCTTCCAGCTCACCTGCACCTCCCGGGAGACCTCGGGCCTGGCCAAGGAGCTTTTGACGGAGCTGATGCTGGACTTCTACGGCGAACAGTACAGCGACAACGGACAGACCTTTTACATCCAGACTATGGCGGAGCAGGTGGCCATGATCAACTCCATGATGGGCGTGGCCATGGCGGTGCTGGTGGCCATCGCTGCCATCAGCCTGCTGGTGGGCGGCATCGGCATCATGAACATCATGCTGGTCTCCGTCACCGAGCGCACCCGGGAGATCGGCATCCGCAAGTCCCTGGGGGCCAAGCGCCGGGACATTCGCCGCCAGTTTGTCATTGAGGCCGGCACCACCTCCGCCATCGGCGGACTGCTGGGCATCGGCTTCGGGTGTCTCATGGCCACGGCCATCGGCGCCCTCATGGGCGGGATGCTGGTGGAGGCCATGGGGGTAAGCGGCATTACCTTCAACGCCGCCCCCACCTTCGGCGCCATCGCCGTTTCCTTCGGCGTGTCCGTGGGGATCGGCGTCCTCTTCGGCTACCTCCCCGCCAATAAGGCGGCGAAGCTCAACCCCATTGACGCCCTGCGGTACGACTGACAAATTTGTGCCGCCCCGCGACATTTCGGACAGAGGTCCTCAGGACATAGGCTTTGTTTGATAAATGGCGGAATGCCCAACGGCGAGAGATTTTTTCGCCAATGAAGGCGGTTTGACGTAGCCATACTTTGTGTATGGCAAGGAAAATCAACGCAGAGCGGCGAAAAAAGGTCCGTCGTTTGGGCGTTTTGACATTTTTCAAACAAGGCCTAGAGACATCCCGGTGAAATTTTTCTCCGGGATGTTTCCTGTTTCTCAAACTTTTTTTACCCCGCCGGCGTCTATATTACAGAACGACAAAGAAGGGAGGTGTGTGCATGGCGTCTTTGAAGGAGGAGCAGCTGGAATCCTACCTCATCGGCGGCCAGGCCCGCTTTTACCGCCTGGCGTACAGCTATCTCCAGGACCGGGAGGAGGCTCTGGACGCGGTGCAGACCGCCGTCTGCCGGTCTTTGGAGCGGCGGGAGAGCCTGCGGGACGAGGGGGCTTTGCAAACCTGGTTCACCCGCATTCTGGTGAACGCCTGCATGGATCTGCTGCGGCAGAGAAAGCGGGTGGCCTTCGTGCCGCCGGAGGCCCTGGAGAGCGGCAGCTATGAGGACCCCCTGCCGGAGGACGGCGCCCTGGCCAGCCGGGTGAACGCCCTGCCGCCCGAGACGCAGACCGTGGTGAAGCTGCGCTTTTACGAGGACATGAGTCTCAAAGAGATCAGCGAGGTCACCGGCTGTAATCTGAACACCGTGAAGAGCCGCCTGTACGCGGGTCTGAAAAAACTGCGGGTATCATTGGAAGGAGTGACATTGGAATGAGCGAATTCAAAAAAGCCAGACAGGACTATGAGTCCACCCCCATTCCACAGGAGCTGGAGGAGCGGGTTCGGGCGGGTATCCGCCAGGGAAAGGCCAATTACCGCCGGAGGCGGTGGAGGCGGATCGCCACCGGCGTGGCCGCCTGCTTTGTGGTGCTGGTGGGAACGCTGAATCTCTCACCCACCGTGGCCGCCGCCGCAGCGGAGGTGCCGGTGCTGGGGGGATTGTTCCGGGTGATGACCTTTATCAGCTACAACGCCTCCGACGGCGGCATCAACTATGTGGTTTCCGTCCCCCGGCTGGAGACCGACGGAGAGAGTGAGCTGGTCCGGCGGGTCAACGCGGTGGTCCAGGAGAAGGTGGACGCCCACATGGCCAAGGCCCGGCAGGACTGGGATGATTACAAGAACGCCTTCTTCGCCACCGGCGGCACCGAGGAGGAGTGGGCCGGACGGGAGATGGATGTCATCGTGGACTACGAGGTCAAGAGCCAGACGGACACCCGGGTCTCGTTTGTTGTGACCTTAGCCGAGGGCTGGGTGGCCTCCATGGAGGAGCGGTACTGCTACAATCTGGACCTGGCGGAGAACCGGGACATCACCCTGGCAGATCTCCTGGGGGAGAACTGGGTGGAGCGTTGCAACGAGGCCGTCCGCGCCGGCATCGCCGCCAGTGTGGACCAGGAGGGCTTCTCCCTCTTCTTTACCCCGGAGCAGGGCGGATTTACCACGGTGGACGAGACCACGGCCTTCTACATCCGGGAGGACGGCGTGCCGGTGCTGGTATTCCCCGAGTACTCCATCGCCGCCGGCGCGGCGGGAAGCCCGGAGTTCCCTGTGGAGTGAATGTGCAGGCGCAATAAAAACGGAACGGGAGGGAACCGAAGTGGTTCCCTCCCCGCGTTTTATGAGTGTTTCCTGTCAGAGTGGGCCAAATGACGCAGTCCTTCCGTCGCCGTCGCAGAGGCGTGCTGTATTATCCGGCTCCGTAGCGCGCGAAAGTTCTTTTGGTTCCTTTTCTTTCAAGAAAAGGAGCTCAGGCCAGGAAGCCCTTGAGGATGCAGTCTTCCGCCTCCTCCTCGGTGAGGCCCAAGGTCTCCAGCTTTAAGAGCTGATCTCCGGCGATCTTGCCGATGGCGGCCTCGTGAACCAGCTGGGCCTCGGTGCAGTTGGCGGTGATGGCGGGAATGGATTTGATCCTGGCCTCCCCCATGATGATGGAGTCGCACTGGACGTGGCCAAAGCACTGGGCGTTGCCTACCATCCGGGGGTAGAACACCTGGCTGGAGTGGTCCTGGGCCACGGAGCGGGAGATGACCCGCCCCTTGGAATTCTCGCCGTCCAGAACAATCTCCATATCGCTCTCCGCTACCTGGCCGCCGTGGGTCAGCAGCCGCTCGGTGATGATGGCCTCTGCCCCCTTGCCGCAGATGATCTTCGTATTGCGCTTGGTGGAGTCGATGCCCCGGATCTGAACGGTCTCCATCTGGATGGAGGCCCCCTCCTCCAGGTAGACCACGGTCTCCGGGTTCATGACCCGGCCGCCCTTGCCGTCTCCCTCGCCGTAGTGCTTTTCCGTGTACTTCACTCGGGAGTTTTTGCCCACGTGGAAGGTGTGCACGCCGTCGTGGCGGCTGGTCTGATCGCCGCAGTTGTGAATGCCGCAGCCGGCCACGATGTCCACATCGCAGTTTTCGCCGATGTAGAAATCGTTGTAAACCATCTCCTGTACGCCGGACCTGGTGATGATGACGGGAATGTGGCAGGTCTCGCCCACAGTGCCGTCCTTGACGCGGATGTCAATGCCGCTCTTGCCGTCGGTCTTGGAGGTGATCTCAATGTGCTCCGTGGACTGACGGCCGTCGCAGCCGCTGTCCTTGCGGATGTTAAAGGCCCCAACGGGCTTGCCGATAAGGTCCGCGATCTTTTCCAGCAGCTCGCGGTCAATTGCGGTTTCCATCATAGCGCGTTCGCCTCCTTTGTCAATACCGGGCAGCCGCCCAGGGTGTCCGCCAGAATCTGGGGCAGGATCTCGGAAGCCGAGCCCCGGTGGCGGACAGTGCCGTCGCCCACCACAATGACCTCGTCCGCCAGGGAGATGATGCGCTCCTGGTGGGAGATGATGATCATGGTGCCGTTGCCCGCGGCGTGGATCTGCTCAAAGGTCTCCGTCAGCCGGGCGAAGCTCCACAGGTCGATGCCCGCCTCCGGCTCGTCGAAGATCATCAGCTGGGCGTTCCGGGCCAGGATAGAGGCGATCTCGATGCGCTTGACCTCGCCGCCGGAGAGGCTGACGTCTACCTCCCGGTCCAGATAGTCGTTGGCGCAGAGACCTACCTTGGTGAGGTATTGGCAGCACTTGTCCTTGGAGAGCTTCTCTGCCCCGTGGGCCAGGGTCAGCAGGTCCCGCACCGTCAGCCCCTTGAAGCGGGGGGGCTGCTGGAAGCCGTAGCTGATGCCAAGGCGGGCCCGCTCTGTGATGCCAAGGGACGTGATGTCCTGTCCGTTCCAGAGGATCTGGCCGGAGGTGGGCGTCACCAGACCCATGATGATCTTGGCCAGGGTGGTCTTGCCGCCGCCGTTGGGGCCGGTGAATACCACCAGGCGGTGGTCCGGAATGGTAAGGGAGATGTCGTTCAGAATGCCCAGCTCCCCGTCTCCCTCCCGCACGGAGTAGCTGATGGACTTGAGTTCCAGCATGGTTTGGAACCTCCTCAGAGTGTAAATTTCAAAAACATATTTATTTTACCAGATGTGGCAGGAAAAGACAACATATCAAAAAGGTGGGTTTATAGAGGAGAGTACCCGTCCTTTTGGAAATAGTCTACCCCATTTGACAGAAATTTACCTGTGGCAAATGCCACAAGTAACAAAAATATCCGCCGGGGCATAGGATGGGGCGCAGACAAAGAGCAAAGGAGTGGCTTTTTATGGTGGAGAACATACATAGTCCCGAGGTGTACGACTTCCGGCGTTACGACCGGGTGTGGCAGCGGGTGGCCCCGGATCTGGAGCCCTATCCCGGCGGAAATACGGCTGTGCCCGTCCAGCAGCCTCAGGTGGAGCCAGAGCCTGTTCCGGCCTTGGCCCGGCAGGAGAGCCAGCTGCCCGGGGCCGCCCAGAACCCCTGCTGCATGGGCAGCGCGGCGGCGGAGATGCTGGAGGTGCTGACGGGGTTTATTGAGGAGGAGCTGGCGGACCGGCGGTACTTCCTGGCCATGAGCCGTCAGGCCCCCTCCTGGGCCCGGCAGCGGCTGCGGGATATTGCCGCTGACGAGGGGGCCCACGCCCGGCGGCTTATGGCGGCCCACTATCTCATCACCGGCCAGTGCTACCGGCCCGCCATTGCCGGTGGCGCCGTCAGCGTCGGACGCTGGTGCCCGGCCCTGCGGGAGCGGTACCACATCGAGGCGTGCAGCGGCATGAACTACGCCCGCTCCGCGGACGGCACCACGGACCCGTGCCTGGCGAAGCTTTTGAACGAGCTCAGCGCCGACGAGTACCGTCACGCCGAGGAGCTGATGGCTATGCTGGAGCGGGCCATTCAGGGGTAATGGGGGAGAAAAGGGGAGCGGGGTCATTGACCCTGCCCCTCTTTTCTGCTATAATCGGCAAAAAATGAGGATGGGAGCGCGTCATGTTTACCGGATTTACAGATGAGACCGTGGACTTCATGTGGGGTATTCGCTTCAATAACGAGCGGACGTGGTTTGAGGCCCACAAGGAGATCTACCTGACCCATTTCTACCGCCCTATGTGCGACCTGGCGGAGGAGCTGTACGCCTTCATGCTGGAGCGCCGGCCGGACTGCGGCCTGATCCGCAAGGTGACGAGGATCTACCGGGACGCCCGGCGGCTCCATGGCCGGGGACCCTATAAGGAGAGCCTGTGGCTCTCCGTGGAGCAGGCGGGAGAGCAGTGGACCGCCCGGCCCACCTTCTGGTTTGAGCTGATGCCGGAGGGGTGGACCTACGGCATGGGCTATTGGATGCCCAGGCCTGCCACCATGGCAAAGCTCCGCGCCCGAATTACCCGGGACCCCGGGACCATGGAGAAGCTGACAAAGAAGCTGGCGGGACAGACGGAGTTCACCCTGGAGACCCAGGACTACAAGCGGCCCAAGGCAGCCGCGCCGTCTCCGCGGCTGGAGCCCTGGTTCCGGGCCAAGTCCTTTGCCATCATTCATGAGGACAAGCTGACGGAGGAGCTGTTCAGCCGGGAAATTGTGGGCCGGGTGAGGGCGGGATGGGAGTTTTTGCTGCCCTATTACGATTATTTCGTTACCCTGGACGGAGATCCCGACCCGTCGCAGGAGGAGATTCCCCACCGCTCCATGCCCTCCGTCTCTTCGGAAAAGGGTTGAAAACCCGGGCCAAACCCTCTATACTGGTAAGCGTCAAAAACTGATGATAAAGGAGCGATGACGATGAAAACCTGTCCCGACCGGACGGCGGCCATGGGGCTGCTGCGCAAGTACAACGCGGAGCCCTTTCACATTCAGCACGCACTGACGGTGGAGGGCGTTATGCGGTGGTATGCGGGTGAGCTGGGCCACGGCGAGGACGCGGACTTCTGGGCGGCCGTGGGCCTCCTCCACGACGTGGATTTTGAGAAGTGGCCGGAGGAGCACTGCAAGAAGGCCCCGGAGCTGTTGGCTGAGATCGGATGCGGTGAGGAGCTGGTCCACGCCGTGTGCAGCCACGGCTATGGGCTGTGCTCCGATGTGGAGCCTGTCCACGAGATGGAGAAGGTCCTCTTCGCGGCGGACGAGCTGACGGGCCTCATCGGCGCGGCGGCCCGGATGCGCCCCAGCAGGAGCTGCCAGGATATGGAGGTCAGCTCTCTCAAGAAGAAGTTCAAGGACAAGAAGTTTGCCGCCGGCTGCTCCCGGGACGTCATCAGGGACGGCGCGGAGCGCCTGGGCTGGACCCTGGAGGAGCTGATGGAGAAGACTATTTTGGCCATGCGGTCCTGTGAGGACGCGGTGAACGCGGAGATGGAGGCGCTGTAAAACGCCGTGGAGAGGATCTGGAAGTGGTTTGTCCAAATCGACATTTTCGTAACTCTCGCGGGTTTTATCGCCCTGGGAGGATGGCACGCCCATTGGTTGACCACGCTGTCGGACGTGTGGCTCTTGGGGGCCATGATCACGCTGGTGTTTGACCTCCTGGCTCTGGCGCTGCTGGCGGCGGCGTCTCTTGTGCTGCTGGTGGCCCGGCGGGCCCGGAGCCATGGGGGCGTCCTGGCGGGCACCCTCTGCCAGCTGGTGTACGGCGCGGGCTACGGCGCCTTTTATGCGAAGATGGAGGGCTTCCTGACGCCGGGATTCATGGGGGCGCCGGCGGCCTTGACGGTGGGGCTGGTGGGGCTGGTCATGTGCCTGACGGTTCCCAAGGACCAACGGGGTTGGGAGAAGCCGGCGCGGCGGCCACTGCCTCCGGGGGAGATAGACTAAAAAAGAAGCGGTATGGCCTCAGCCATACCGCTTTTCATATGGTTTGCTCACTCTATGGAGATGATATAGTAGTACACGGGCTGGCCTCCGGAGAGAACGGCCACCTCAGCGTCGGGACAGGTCTCCTCAAAGAGCTTCCCGGCGGCGTCCGCGTCCTCCTGGGACACGTCCTCGCCGAAGTACAGAGAGACGAAGGAGGCCTCCTTCTCTTTGGCGGAGCCCGCCAGCCGCTCCAGCAGGGCGGAGAGGGAGGCGTCGGTGCCGAAGAGCTTGCCCTCTTCCAGGGCCAGGTAATCCCCCTCCTTGATGTCAAACCCGTCAAAGTCGGAGTTCCGGGCGGCGTAGGTGATCTGGGCGGTGGTGACGGTAGTCAGACTCTCGGTCATGGCGGCGGTGATGTCCTCCGCCGAGGGGGAGTCAAAGTCCACGTTCATCATGGCGGTGATGCCCTGGGGCACGGTTTTGGTGGGAATGACCACCACGTTCTTCTCCGTCAGGGCGGCGCACTGCTGGGCGGCCATGATGATGTTGCCGTTGTTGGGCAGGACGAACACCGTTTCGGCGGGGACGGCGTCCACCCCCTCCAAAATGGCCTCGGTGGAGGGGTTCATGGTCTGCCCGCCGGACACCACGCCATCGGCTCCCAGATCCTTGAAAACAGCCTCCAACCCCGCGCCGGCGCACACCGCCAGAAAGCCGTATTTCTTCTCCGGCGGAGCCACCACGTGGCCGCCGGCGGGGGCGGCCTCCAGGGCCTGTTCCACGGCGGCCAGGTCGTCGGTGCTCTGGACGTGCCGTCCGGCGGCCAGGTCCTCCGCCTGGGTGCGCATGTTCTCGATTTTCGCCAGTTCCAGCGTGCCGTATTTCTGGGCCTCCGTCAGGGCGGCGCCGGGAATGTCGGTGTGAACGTGGACCTTGAAGGCGTCGTCGTCCTCGCCGATTACCAGGCTGTCGCCGATGCCGGCAAGATAGGTCCGCAGGGGGTCCAGAGACCGCTCCACCGTCTTGCGGACGATAAACACCGTGTCAAAGGTAAAGGTGATGTCCTCATCGGAGAGGGCGGCAAAATCCGCCCTCTCCTGGGGGGCGGCGTCCTCTGAGATCTCCGGCATGGGCTCACCCCGCATCTCCGCCAGCATGCCCTCCAGAATCAGGAGGTAGCCCTTGCCGCCGGCGTCCACCACTCCGGCCTTTTTCAGCACGGGGTTCATGTCGGTGGTCTGGGCCAGGGTTTCATACCCCTCCCGGATGGCCTCCTCCAGCACCTTTTCGATGTCGCTCTCCTCCGCGGCGGCCTCCACCGCCCGCTTGGCGGCCAGGCGGGAGACGGTGAGCACCGTGCCCTCGGCGGGCTTCATCACCGCCTTGTAGGCGGAGAAGACGCCCTGCTGCATGGCGGCCGCGAAGGCGGCGGCGTCGGCGGTCTCCAGGCCCTTGAGGCCCTTGGACATTCCCCGGAACAGCAGGGAGAGGATGACGCCGGAGTTGCCCCGGGCGCCCCGCAGCAGCGCGGAGGCGGTGAGGTCGGCAGCCTGGGTCAGCGTGGCGGGGGCGGACTTCTGCAGCTCCGTCACGGCGGTGCCGATGGTCATGCTCATGTTGGTGCCGGTGTCCCCGTCGGGCACGGGGAAGACATTCAGGTCGTTGATGGCCTGCTTCTGGGCGGTGATGGCGGCGGCGCCGTGGAGTACCATCTGCTTAAAGAGGGCCCCTGTAATCTGTTCGTTCATTCGACTCGCTCCTCTCTCACAAGGTCATGGAATCCACGCACACGTCCACAGCCTTGACGGGTACGCCGGTATTTTTGGTCACGACATAGCGCACCTCATTCATGATAGAGCGGCACACCGCGGGCAGGTTGACCCCGTTTTCCACGATGATGTGGAGCTCGATGGAGATGGAGTTATCCTCGTGGTAGGTGATGCTGACGCCCTTGCTCATGGCCTCCCGCCGCAGCAGGTGGACCAGGCCGTCAGTCATAGAGCGGAAGGCCATGCCCTTGACGCCGAAGCAGTTGGTGGCGGCCATGCCGGTGATGTTGGAGAATACGGCGCTGCTGATGGAGATCTCACCCTGATCAGATTTAAATTGAATCATGAGAACGTCCTTTCTTTCCTGATATTGACAGAGGAGGAAAAAGCCGCCCCTGTAACAGCCATATTTAAGTAAATTCTATTATATACGATTCCTCTGGAAAGTACAAGTCCCAAAAAAGAGTGCCCGGACCGTAAAAATCTATTGAAAACCCGTGGGATTTGCCGTAGAATAGGGGAAAACCGCCGGATGACGGCGGAGGACAGAGGGGGGAGCGCCGTGCGCGTCATCACCGGCTCCGCCAGGGGCCGCCGCCTGAAGGAGCTGGAGGGCCTGGAGACCCGACCTACCACCGACCGGGTGAAGGAGGGGCTGTTTAACATCCTCCAGTGCGACATCGAGGGGCGGAGGGTGCTGGACCTCTTCGCCGGCACGGGCCAGCTGGGCATCGAGTGTCTCAGCCGGGGGGCGGCCTCCGCCGTCTTTGTGGACCGGCGGGAGGACGCGGCGCGGCTGGTGCGGGAGAATTTGGACCTCACCGGCCTCCGGGACCGGGCCAGGGTGGCGCGGGGAGACTCTCTGGAGTACCTGCGGACCCTGGGGGAAACATTCGACCTGGTGTTTTTGGACCCGCCCTATCAGGCGGGACTGCTGGAGCCCGCGCTGGAACTCCTCACAAGGTTTGACATTTTGAATCCCTATGGTATAATTGTTGCGGAACACCCGGCGGACAAGGTGCTGGCGTCTCCTGAGAGGCCCTACCGCATCCGCCGGACCTACCGTTACGGGAAGATCGGCCTGACCGTCTTCCGCCGGGACGGAAACGAAGAGAACGAGGAATAACTCTCATGAGAACAGCCGTATGCTCAGGCAGCTTCGACCCCATTACGCTGGGTCACCTGGATGTGATCCAAAGGGCCGCCGCCTGTTTTGACCGCGTGGTGGTCTGCGTCAGCCCCAACGCGGAAAAGCGCAGCCAGATGTTCACCCCGGAGCAGAAGCTCCAGCTGGTGCGCGCTGCCGTGGCGGAGCTCCCCAATGTGGAGGCGGAGCTGTGGCCGGGCCTGCTGGCGGACTTCGCCGCGGCCCACGGGGCCGGCGTCATCGTCCGGGGCGTGCGGAACATGACGGATTTTGACGCCGAGTACCAGATGGCTCTCATCAACAAGGGAATCCATCCCCAGCTGGAGACCATGCTGCTGCCCGCGGGGCGGGAGTATCAGCATTTCAGCTCCTCCATGGTTCGGGAGATGATCCGGTACCGCCAGCCGCTGGAGAAATACCTGCCCATGTCCATTGTGCCCATGGTGCTGGAGATGATGGGAAGTCAGAAAGGATAGGGACCTATGGCCAATGATATTAACCGTCTGATCGATATGCTGTTTGAGCGGATTGAGGACGCCAAATCCCCGGCGCTGAAGCCCAATATGAGCCTGGTGGACCGGGATGAGATATTGGACCTGCTGGAGGAGCTGCGGGCCCAGCTGCCGGTGGAGATCAAGCGTGCGCAGGAGCTGCTGGCCGCCAGAGAGAAGTTCGTGGAGGAGGCCAAGCGGGACGTGGACCGCATGATGCGCCAGGCGGAGCTGGACGCCAAAACCAAGGTCTCCGAGAGCGAGGTTATCTACGCCGCCAAGGAGAAGGCCCGCCAGATCGTGGGCCGGGCGGAGGAGCGCTCCCGCCAGCTCTACCAGGTGGCCAATGAGTACGCCGAGGACGCCCTGGCCCGCACGGAGGAGGCCGTTCAGGCCGCGCTGGACGAGGTGAAGCAGTCCCGGGTCCGGTTCCGCAGCGCCTCCGCCGCCGCCATGCAGGAGCAGAGGGACAAGCTGGCGGGCAAGAGCGATCCGGACGTCCCCTCCGGCTGAGCCGGGGGAGGTTGACCATAATATTATGAGACGCCTGCGGGACCCGGGAGAGCTCCGGGCCGGACGGAATAAAATTTTGTTACATTTGACGGAAAAAAATCGAAAACGTTTTCCGAAATTCCATATTTGGGTATTTTATCTCAGACGGAGATCTGTAAACACAAGATTTTGTGTTTACAGATCTTTTTTGTTTTACGTCAACCAAACGATTACCTATCGAACGTGCGTTTGAAAATTGGGATTTTGGACAAAAAGCAGGAGAATTAGCGCGTTTTTTGCGAATTTCCGGCGGAAAATAATCCTTGCAATTTTACTGGCTTTTGCGTATACTAAAAACACTGGTGGGGGAAAGTGGGTAATTAGGGGTGCAAAGTGCCACTAAAGGCCATAAAATTCCAAAAAGCGGGGAGAAGGGGGGCGGCCTTTTATGGCGAGATTGCTGGGAAAATCTAACAACAGCATCGACTCCAAAGGCCGTCTGGTCATTCCCTCCGCCATGCGGGAGGCCTTGGGCGATACCTTTTTTATCACAATCGGCGCGGAGCGCTGCCTGACCATCTATCCCCAGGCCAAGTGGGAGAAGATGTCCGAGGAGATGGAGGATCTCAGTTACAGCGAGATGCGGGCGCTGACCCTGCTGTACGCCAACGCCGTCCAGTGTGAGCCGGATGGCCAGGGGCGGGTGCTGATTCCCGCCAGCCTCCGCAGTCACGCGGGGCTGAAAAAGACCGCCACCATTGTGGGTCTGAACTCCTTCGCCGAGATCTGGGACGAGCAGACTTGGGCCGAGCGGGAGCGGAAGATGCTGGAGAGCGACGATATGGCCGCCGCCATGGACGCCCTGGCCCGGGCCCGCCGCAGCCGCGGGTAGCCGCCTATGGAGTACACTCACAAGTCCGTCCTTTTGGACGAGTGCATAGAGATGCTGAACATCCGCCCCGACGGGGTGTATGTGGACGGAACCCTGGGCAGGGCCGGCCACTCCCGTGAGATCGCCCGGCGGCTCACCGCCGGCAGGCTGATCTGCATTGATCAGGACATGGCCGCCATTACGGCGGCGGAGGAGCGTCTGGCCCCCTGGCGGGACCGGGTGACGTTGGTCCACGGCAATTTTTCGGATCTGGCGGACATCCTGGACCGGGCCGGCGTCCCTGGCGTAGACGGGGCCCTGTTCGATTTGGGCGTGTCCTCACCCCAGCTGGACGACGCCTCCCGGGGCTTTTCCTACATGCGGGAGGCTCCGCTGGATATGCGGATGGATCACACCGCGGCCCTGACGGCCCGGGAGGTGGTTAACACCTGGAGCCAGGAGGAGCTGCGGCGCGTTCTGTATGAGTACGGCGAGGAGCGGTACGCCCCCGCCATTGCCAGAGCCATTGTCAAAACCCGGGAGGCAAGCCCTGTGGAGACGACGCTGGAGCTGGCGGACATCGTACGGAGCGCCATGCCTCCGTCGGCCCTGCGGGAGAAACAGCACCCCGCCAAGCGGACCTTTCAGGCCATCCGCATCGCCGTCAACGGTGAGCTGGACGTGCTGCCGCCGATGCTGAAAGCCGCGGTGGAGAGCCTGAATCCCGGTGGACGGCTGGCGGTGATCACCTTCCACTCCCTGGAGGACCGCATCGTCAAGCAGACCATGCGGGACATGGCCCGGGGCTGTACCTGCCCGCGGGAGTTTCCGGTGTGCGTGTGCGGCAAAAAACCGAAGATCCGCCTGGTGACCCGGAAGCCTGTTGTGCCCGGGGAGGCGGAGCTCAGGGAGAATCCCCGGGCCAGGAGCGCCAAGCTCCGGACGGCGGAGAAGTGCGAACCATTTGACATTTGAAGGCAGGCCGCCGGTAGACGCGGAAGATGACTTCAGTGGGAGGAACGGGTGCGCGCGGGAAGCCTGAAATGAGGTTTCCCATGCCATCCAGGTCATAAGCGGCTGAGAATCCTGAAAGGTTCTGAGCGGTTGAGAGCGGCTTGGCTGAAAGATTTTTTCGCCAGGCTGGCGGGACAAGCTGTCCCGGTTATTCTGGCGAGAGGGGGAGGTTTCCTTGGCTTCGGCGGCGAGAGATCTGCGTTACCGCAATGGCCGGTCCGCGTCCGTGGACGGCAATCTGGCCCGCAGTCTGGACTTTGAGGTCCGGGAGCGGGAGCTGCGCCACGCCGGGGAGGCTCCCCGGCGCCGGGAGGCGGCCAGGGAAAAGCCCCAGGTGCGCAGCCTTCCCAGGGTTCAGCTGCGGGAGGCGCAGCATGTGGCCCCGCTGGCTGTGGTGGGCGCGGTTGCGGCGGCGGCGCTGGCGGTTTTGCTGCTTTTGAGCTACATCCAGCTGACGATGCTTTCCTCCGACATGGTGAAGCTGCGGGGTGAGCTGAAGGCGCTGGAAAAGGAGAACGTGGTTCTCACCACCCAGTATGAGCAGATCTACGACCTGGCCACCGTGAAGGCGGCGGCGGAGGCCGCGGGAATGACGAAGCCCGGTGCCAGTCAGGTTTACTATGTGGACGGCTCCGGCGGAGACGCCGCCGTGGTTTACAGCCAGGAGGCGCCCGGCCTTTTGGACGGGCTGAGGGAATCCCTCCACCACGGGATCTACGCGGTGGTGGAATATTTCGATTGAGCGGCGCACTATAATGCTTTGAAGAGAATCATCGGCTGACAGAGGGCAGTATGTCCGCCAGCGGCAGCGCTGGTCCTGAAAACCGTATTGCCGTCTGCCGGCCGGTGGGTTTGCGGGGAGTGAGAAGAGGTCTTCTTGCTCCCTCAATTCGGTATATCGCGCCGGACAGCGTGAGAAAGAGAGGCTCCATGGCAGGCAGGTCCCCGAGAAAAAGTGAAGCGGCCCGCAGGGCCAACCAGGTGGTCCGCGGCAGGACGGTGATCGTCATGCTGCTGCTGGGCGTGGTCACCTTTATCATGCTCTTTTGGAAGCTGTACGACCTGCAGATCCGGCGGCATGACGAACTCCAGAACGAGGCTGCCGGCCAGCAGACCCGGGAGAGCACGGTGGCCGCCTCCCGGGGGACGATTTATGACCGGAACTACCACCCCCTGGCCACCTCCGCCACGGCGGAAAACGTATGCATCTCCCCGCTGGAGCTGGCGGCCTTTGTCAGAAAACAGGAGGAGGCCAATGAGGCTGCCCGGAAGAAGGCGGAGGAGTCCGGCAAGACCTATGTTCCCGCGCGGGTATTGGATGAGGCCTATGTGGCCCGGGGCTTGAGCCGGATCCTGGGCGTGGAGGAAGAGGAGATCCTGCGTCTTGCGGCCATGACCGCGACCCAGTATCAGCGGGTTACCAGACGGGTGGAGCAGGACGTGGCCGACGAGGTCCGCCGCTTCATGAACGGCGAGATCGACGATGAGGGCCGGGAGCTCACCTTTGTCAACGAGGACGGCAGGACCCGGCTGCTGTCGGATCCGAAAAAGGCCCCTACGGCCCTCCAGGGGATCTTTCTGGAGCTGGACTCCCGGCGGTACTACCCCTACGGCGCCCTGGCGGCCAACGTGGTGGGCTTTGTCAACGGTGAGAACCAGGGGGCCTACGGCCTGGAGTCCAAGTTCAACGACGTGCTGGAGGGCACCACCGGCTACACCGTGGCCGCCAAGAACGCCCGCAACACGGACCTGCCCTTCCACTATGAGAAGATCATCGACCCGGAGAACGGGTACGACATGGTGCTGACCCTGGACACCCGGGTTCAGGCGTCTCTTGAGAAGAACATGGAGAGCATGCTGGAGACATACGACGCCAAAAACGGCGGCACCGGCATCGTCATGGAGGTAAACACCGGAGCAATTATCGCCATGGCCTCCTACCCCAACTTCGACCCCGCCGATTACAGCACTATCCGGGATGAAAAGCTCCTGGCCTCCGTGAATGCGGAGCTGGAGGCGCTGGAGGAGAAAAAAGACACCTTTGAAGAAGAGAAGGATTACAGCGAGGCCGTCAAGGCCGTCGAGGACAGGGCCCAGGGACTCCAGTGGCGCAACCGCTGCGTCTCCGACACCTACGAGCCCGGCTCCACCTTCAAGCCCATCACCCTGGCGGCGGCATTGGAGGAGGGCGCGGTGAACATGAACTCCTCCTTCAGCTGTTCCGGCTCCGTCATGGTCCAGGGCTGGGATAAGCCCTTCTACTGCTCCAAAAAGGCCGGCCACGGCACCCAGAGCCTGAAGGTGGCCACCGGCAACTCCTGCAACCCCGCCTTTATCGCCATCGGCTTGAAGATGGGCACCCAGAAGTACTACAAGTACCTCCGCTCCTTCGGCCTCATGGACCCCACGGGGTTCGACATGGCGGTGGGCGAGGGCAAGGGCATCTTCTCCGATGAGAAGACCTTCAACTCCAACGTGGTCTCCCTGGCGTCCTACGCCTTCGGCCAGACCTTCAACGTCACGCCTCTGGAGCTGATCCGGGCCCAGGCGGCCTGCATCAACGGCGGATACCTGTATACGCCCTATGTGGTGGATCAGATACTGGATGGAGATGGGAATATCATCCAGCAGCACGGTGCCTCCACACCGGTGCGGCAGGTGGTCAGCGAGGAGACCTCCGCCCTGGTGCGGGAGTGCCTGGAGTACGTGGTGGCCTCCGGCACAGGCAAGAACGGCCAGGTCACCGGCTACCGCATCGGCGGCAAGACCGGCACCGCCGACAAGACCGGCACCAAGACCCCCAGCAACCCCAAGGGCGACGTGGTGGTGTCCTTTATGTGCTTTGCCCCGGCGGACGATCCCCAGTACATTATGCTCATCACCATGGACACCCCCAGCCGGAACACCGGCGTCTTCGTCTCCGGCGGCAACATGGTGGCGCCCACGGCCAGCCGCATCATGGGTGAGATTCTGCCGGACCTGGGCATTGAGCCGGATTACTCCTCCTCGGAGCTGCTGGTCTCCGATGTGCCGGTGCCCAATGTGGTGGGCCAGACCGCAGCGGAGGCCAAGGCCAAGCTGGAGAGCGCGGGCTTTGCCTGCCGGACGGTGGGCGGCGGCGAGACCGTCACCGCCCAGACTCCGGCGGGAGGAGCCATCGTTCCCAACGACGCCTCCATCATCCTCTACCTGGGCCAGGAGAAGCCGGACACCCCATGCACGGTGCCCAACGTCTCCGGCAGAACCGCGGCGGAGGCCAACCGGATGCTGACCAACGCGGGGCTCATCATGAAGATGGCGGGCACCACGGTCACCAGCTCCGGCAACGTCCACGCCATGTCGCAGAACGTGGCGGAGGGTACGGAGCTGCCCGCCGGCAGCGTGGTGACGGTGTGGTTCGGCGACAGCTCGGTACTGGATTGATGCGCAGACGGAACTGAAGGACAGTTTTTGCGGGTTTTTGGGCATCTTCTTCGGTATACTTTGCGATTTCTGCCGCCTATAATGGAGATTGGCGGATTTTCCGCCCATTACAAAGGAAGGGGCGCGGTTTACTATGCGGCTAAGAGAACTTTTGGAGGGCATTCCCGTTCTGTCCGCCACGGCGGATCTGGAACTGGAGATTTCGGATGTCAGCTATGACTCCCGGGCGGTAAGGCCCGGCGGGCTGTTTGTGGCCATGACCGGATTCGCCGTGGACGGACACGACTTCATCGAAAAGGCCCTGGAGGCCGGTGCGGCGGCGGTGCTGTGCCAGAGGGCGCCGGAGGGAACCGTGCCCTATGTCCGGGTGGCGGATTCCCGCAGGGCTCTGGCGGCGGTGGGGGCCAACTTCTTTGGCCATCCCGCCAAGTCCATGACCATGGCGGGTATTACCGGCACCAACGGCAAGACCTCCTCCACCTACCTGCTAAAGGCCATTCTGGAGCAGGCGGCGGGGGCCAAGGTGGGACTCATCGGCACCAATCAGAACATGATCGGCCAGGAGGCCGTTCCCACGGAGCGCACCACGCCGGAGTCCTTCGAGGTCCAGCGGCTCTTCGCCCGGATGCGGGACGCGGGCTGCACCCATGTGGTGATGGAGGTCTCCTCCCACGCCCTGGCCCTGGACCGGGTCTACGGTGTTCACTACAAGGTGGGCGTATTCACCAACCTCACCCAGGACCACCTGGATTTCCACGGCACCATGGAGGAGTACTGTGGCGCCAAGGCGCTGCTGTTCCAAAACTGCGATACCGGCGTGGTCAACGCCGACGACCCCTGGACGCCCCGCCTGATGGCGGACGCTGCCTGTGAGACGCGCACCTACGCCGAGGCGGCGGAGGCGGACCTGCGGGCGGAGGACATCGTGCTGGAGGCGGACCATGTGGCCTTCACGGCGGTGACCAAAGACGAACGGGTTCCCGTCCGGGTGAACATCCCCGGCAGGTTCATGGTCTACAACACCCTGGATGTGCTGGGGGCGGCCCAGGTCCTGGGGGTCTCTCTGGAGGACAGCGCCCGGGTTCTGGCACAGGTTCCCCCGGTGAAGGGCCGGGTGGAGGTGGTCCCCACACCGGGGAGGGATTACACCGTCCTCATCGACTACGCCCACAGCCCCGATGGACTGGAAAATGTCCTCTCGTCGGTGAGGGGCTTTGCCAAAGGGCGCACCGTGGCGGTGTTTGGCTGCGGCGGCGACCGGGACCGGACCAAGCGCCCGAAGATGGGCAGAACTGCCGCCCAAAACGCGGACTTTCTGGTGGTCACCACCGACAACCCCCGCACCGAGGACCCGGAGGCCATCATCGCCGATATTCTGCCGGGGTTGGAGGGCAGCAGTACGCCCTATGTGGTGGTGACGGACCGGATTGAGGCCATCCATTGGGCGATGGACCACGCGGAAAAGGGCGACGTGATCGTTCTGTGCGGCAAGGGCCACGAGACCTATCAGGAGATTAACCACGTCAAGCACCACATGGACGAACGGGAGATCGTGGCCGACTATCTGAACGGCGGCAAATGAACCAATAGGAAAGTGCCGGGAGTGTGACCGGTGAGAGGGAGAGGAAAATGGTATCGATTTGGACACAGTGGACGGAGACGCTGATCGCCGCCGGAACGGCCTTTCTGCTGACGCTGGTGATTGGGAAATTTTTGATTCCGGAGCTGCGGAAGCTGAAAGCGGGCCAGGAGATTCGGGCCGACGGTCCTACCTGGCACGCCTCCAAGGCGGGCACGCCCACCATGGGGGGCATCATGTTTATCATTGGCGCGGGCGTCGCGGTGTTTGTCCTGGGCTGGCCGCGGATGCTGGAAGGGGACTTTGCCCACCTGTACGTCTACCTCTTCGCCCTGTGCTTCGGCCTTATCGGCTTTGTGGACGACTACCGCAAGGTGCGCCAGCACCAGAACGAGGGCCTCACGGCCAAGCAGAAATTCGTTTTGCAGCTGCTGGCGGCGGTGGTATTCCTCAGCCTGATGCGCTATGAGGGGCTTTTGACCAACCGCCTGTATATCCCGGGGCTCCAGGTGAATATCACCGTCAACTGGATCTTGTATTTGATGTTCGCCGCCTTTGTCATCGTGGGGGCGGTGAACGCCGTGAATCTCACCGACGGCATCGACGGCCTGGCGTGCAGCGTCACCTTTGTGGTGATGGTGTTCTTTACCGCGGCGGCGGTACTGTGGCGCCTGACGGCCCTGGCCCTGTTTCCCTCCGCTCTGGCGGGGGGACTGGCGGCGTTCTTCGTTTACAACCACCATCCCGCCAAGACCTTCATGGGGGACACCGGCAGCCTTTTCCTGGGCGGCGCGGTAGCGGCCCTGGCCTTTGCCATGGATATGCCCCTGATTCTGATTCCGGTTGGCATTATCTATATTGTGGAGACCCTTTCCGACATCATTCAGGTGACCTACTTCAAGGCCACTCACGGCAAGCGGTTTTTTAAGATGGCCCCGATTCACCACCATCTGGAGCGGTGCGGCTGGAGCGAGGCCAAGATCGTGACGGTGTTCAGCGCGGTCACATTGATTTGCTGCGTCCTGGCGTACCAGGCTATTTTGGGCCGGCATTGAGGACGCGGGGAGCGTGAGAATTTTTTGAGAGGAGGGTCCCCATGGTAGAGACAAGGCGGCGAAGGCGGCCCATCAGCCGGGAGGAGGCCTTGGCCCGGCAGGAGAAAAAGCGGCGCCGGAAAGAGCGGGAGGCGCTGAACCGGGAACTGGCCAAGGGGCCCATTGACCTGCCCTTCTGTCTGCTGGTGCTGCTGCTGACAGGCATCGGACTTGTCATGCTGCTCTCCGCCAGTTTTCCCTCCGCCTATTACGATGACAACAACCCCATTTTATATTTTCAGAAGCAGGGCGTCTTTGCCATTATCGGCGTAGCGTGTATGCTCTTTATCGGCAAGATCTACTACCAGCGCTTCCGGGGGGCGGCCAAGCCGCTGCTGTATTTATCCATCGTGCTGCTGGTGCTGGTGGCGATTCCCGGCATCGGCCTGATCCGGAACAATGCCCGCCGCTGGCTCGGGTTTTCCGGCACCAGTTTTCAATTTCAGCCCTCGGAGATTGCCAAAGTGGCGGTGGTGCTGTATTTTTCCGATACCATCTCCAAGAAGAAGGACAAGATGAATACCACCCGGTACGGAGTGGCCCCCTATGTGCTGATTCTGGGTGTGCTGTCTCTTCTGATGATGCTGGAGCCGCATCTGTCCGGCACGGTGCTGATTTTAGGCGTCGGCGCGGTGCTGATGCTGGTGGGGGGCATCAACCTCACCTGGGTGGCGGCGGCGGTGGTCGGCGCCGGCGGCGTCGCCTTTTTGATGTTCTCCGGGGTCATTCAGTATGGCCAGTCCCGTCTGGCCATGTGGCAGAACCCCTGGCTGGATCCCCAGGGTGACGGCTATCAGCTGGTGCAGAGCCTGCTCTCCATCGGCTCCGGCGGTCTCTGGGGCGTGGGTCTGGGCAGGAGCCGGCAAAAGTTTTTGTATCTTCCGGAGGAACACAACGACTTTATCTTCGCCATCGTCTGCGAGGAGCTGGGCCTCATCGGTGCCACCATCATCATGCTTCTCTTCGCGGCGCTGATTCTCCGGGGCTATTGGATTGCCCTCCACTCCCGGGACCGGTTCGGGAGCCTGCTGGTGGTGGGCGTCACTACCTTGATTGCCATGCAGACGTTTTTGAACATCGGCGTGGTGACGGGGCTTTTGCCCACCACGGGCATCTCCCTGCCGTTTTTCAGTTACGGCGGCACGGCGCTGATGGTTCAGCTGGCGGAGATGGGCGTTGTGCTGTCTGTCTCCAGGCAGATGAAACCCACCAAGGCGGGCTGAGGTTCCGGAGGGGACCGTGTCCCATCTCCGGCCCATGAGCCGCCCTGCGGGTGCAGGGTGTGGGAATGCTGTTTTTGAAAGAGGGTGGCTGCCTTGCCACAAAATCTGAAACGGGTCATCTTTACCTGCGGGGGGACGGCAGGGCATGTGAACCCGGCTATCGCGCTGGCGCAGCTGATGCGCGATAAGGACCCGGAGACGGAGTTCCTCTTTGTGGGAGCAGAGCGGGGGCTGGAGAAGGATCTGATCCCCAAGGCGGGATACGACTTCCGCACCGTCCACATCTCCAGCTTTCACCGCTCCTTTAAGCCCAGGGAGATCCGGCACAATCTGATCTCTGTCTGCAACCTTCTGCGGGCCCCCCGGGAGGCCCGGGCAATTCTGCGGGAGTTTTCGCCGGACGCGGTGATCGGCACCGGCGGCTACGCCAGCTATCCCATGGTAAAAACCGCAGCCAAGGCCGGGATTCCAACAGTAGTCCATGAGTCCAACATGGTGCCGGGGCTGACTACGGAGATGCTGGAGCCATACGCCGACCGGATTCTGGTGGGCTTTGAGTCCTGCCGCCGGCACTACAGGCACCCGGAGAAGGTGATGGTCACCGGCACGCCGGTGCGGGGGGACTTCTTTGAACTCACCAGGGAGGAGGCCAAGCGGAAGCTGGGCGTGGACGACGGACGGCCGCTGATCGTCTCCTTCTGGGGTTCCCTGGGGGCCTCCGGTATGAATCGCCAGATGGCGGACTTTCTGGCGCTGGAGGCCAAAAAGGAGCCCTTTCACCATATCCACGGCGCGGGAGAGGCGGGGTATCTCGCTCTGCTGGCGCAGCTAAGGGAGAAGGGGGTGGACCTAAAGGACCACTCGGCCCTGGACGTCCGGGAGTATATCTACGACATGGCCGCCGCCATGCGGGCGGCGGATCTGGTGATCTGCAGGGCGGGGGCCTCCACCATTAGTGAGCTGACGGCCCTGGGGGTCCCGGCGCTGATCGTTCCCTCTCCCTACGTGACCAACAACCACCAGGAGAAAAACGCCCGCGCTCTGGAGGAGGCGGGTGGCGCGGCGGTGCTGCTGGAAAAGGACTGCTCCGGCCAGGCGCTGTTTCAGGCCGCCTGCGGCATCCTCCACGACGGGACCCGCCGCTCCGCCATGGAACGGGCCATGGCGGAGCTGGGAATTCGGGACGCGGCGGAGCGCATTTATGAGACCATAGTGGGGGTATGTAAGTAACCAGTTTTTTCCCAGGCCCATAGGATGGTCTGTATGAGACCATTTTTGGGTACGGGGGGAACGTATATGAGCCAGCTTTTGGTGCGGGGCGGCGGCAGTCTCAAAGGAGAAGTGGCCGTCCAGGGAGCGAAGAACAGCGTGCTACCTATATTGGCGGCGACCCTGCTGACGGGCGGACAGGTGGAGCTGCGGGGCTGTCCCCGTCTGCGGGACGTGGACGCCTCCATTCGGATTCTGGAGGCCCTGGGCTGTGAGGCCCACTGGGAGAGGGACAGCCTTCTGGCAGACACTGCCGGGTTGAACAATTGCGCCGTCTCTGATATACTGATGCGGGAAATGCGCTCCTCCGCCATCTTCCTGGGGGCCATTCTGGCCCGGTGCGGTGAGGCGGAGATGAGCTATCCCGGCGGCTGTGAGCTGGGACCCAGGCCCATCGACCTGCATCTGTCAGGGCTGCGGGACCTGGGGGCGGAGATTCAGGACAGCGGCGGCGTACTTCGCTGCAAGGCGCCCCGCCTGCGGGGCAGGGAGGTGATCCTCAGCCTGCCCTCCGTGGGAGCCACGGAAAACCTGATGCTGGCCGCCTGCGGGGCGGAGGGCGTCACCACGATCTCCAACGCCGCCCGGGAACCGGAGATTGTGGATTTGCAGGAATTTCTGAACGCCTGCGGCGCCGGAGTTTCCGGCGCGGGGACCTCCATCGTCACAGTGGCGGGAGGGCGTCCCCTCCATGGCTGTACTTATGAGATTATGCCGGACCGCATTGTGGCGGCCACCTATCTCTGCGCCGCGGCCTCCGCCGGCGGGGAGATCTACTTAAGAAAGGCCCGGGAGGGCCATTTGGCCACGGTCACCGCCGCCCTGCGGGAGGCGGGGTGCGCCATCCAGGCGGACGGCGGCGGTGTGCGCTGTGTCAGTCCGGGACGGCTGAAAGCCGTCCGCCCTGTGCGGACAGCTCCTTACCCGGGCTTTCCCACGGACGCTCAGGCGGTTTTGATGGCCGCGCTGCTGCGCAGCCGGGGGGCGACGGTCTTTGAGGAGACCATTTTTGAAAACCGGTACCGCCATGTGGACGAACTGGTCCGCATGGGAGCCAACATCCGGGTGGCGGGCCGCGTGGCGGTGGTCACCGGCACGGAGATTCTCCGCGGCGCTCCGGTGCGCTGCACAGACCTGCGGGGAGGAGCGGCGCTGTGCGTGGCCGCCCTGGCGGCGGAGGAGGACACTTCCATCTCCGAGATCGGCCACATCGACCGGGGCTATGAGAGCATTGAGAGAGATTTGAGGACTCTGGGAGCGGACATCGTCCGCACGGAGCTGGATATATAGGAGTTCAAAGAGAGATATGGCAAGACGCAGAAAAACCAACCGGCGGAGAAGGGGAAGGTCCGGCTTCCTCTATAAGCTGCTGTCTGTTTTGGCTATGTGCGTCTGCCTCATCACGGCGCTGACGCTGTTTTTCCGCGTGGATACCATCGTGGTCACCGGCGGCCAGCGCTATACGGAGCAGGAGCTGCGGGACGCCACGGGAGTCCGGACCGGCGCCAACCTGCTGCTTCTGAACAAGGGCAGAGTGGCCGCCAATATGACGGGGAAGCTGCCCTATCTCAAGGAGATCAGCGGCATCAGCAAAAAGCTGCCGGACACCCTGGAGATCCGGGTGGAGGAGTGCGGAAAACCCATGGCGGTGATCCAGGACGGCTCCGCCTGGCTGATCAGCCCCACCAGCTCCGGGCGGGGCAAGATCGTGGAGCAGTTGCCGGCGGCCGCCGCCGGCGAATACGGCGTTATCGACGGCTGCCAGCTGCTGGCGCCCTCGGTGGGCGCCGGCCCCGCCTTTGCCACGGAGTACGCCGTCCAGCAGAGCAGCCTTCTCAGCCTGCTGAACGCCCTGGACGCGGCGGGAATGCTGGAGCAGGCCGAGGCCATTCATCTGGGTGATCCCTCGGAGATCACCATGGAATACGCCGGACGCTTTACCGTGCGTCTGCGATACAGCGCGGATTACGCCCGCAAGCTCGCCAAGCTCCAGTGGAGCCTTACCGAGGGCGTCATTCAGGACAATATGACCGGCACCTTTGACATGCGGGGAAACAGCAAGGACTTCTTCCAGCCGGATCTCCAGTAAAAAATGGATGTTTTTTCCGTTTTCTTTTGGAAAAAACCCTCGAAAAGGGACGGAGGGGGCTTGACCGGAGCAAAAAAGTGTCATACAATAGATATTATATATTGAGATACTGGATATTGTGGAAAGCACCGGGCGTTTTCGCCCTTTTCTACAAATGATAGCAGGAGGCAGCACTTATGGCATTTGGATTGGAAACGGGTTCCGATACCGTTGTCAACATCAAAGTAATCGGCGTTGGCGGCGGCGGAAACAACGTGGTCAACCGCATGGTCCGCTCCGGGACCAAGGGCGTGGAATTTGTGGCGGTGAATACGGATAAGCAGGCGCTGAACGTCTCCAGTGCCTCCGACAAGATCCAGATCGGAGAGAAGCTGACCCACGGCAAGGGTGCTGGCGCGGATCCGGAGATCGGCCGAAAGGCCGCCGAGGAGAGCCGCAATCAGATCGCCAAGGCCCTGGAGGACACGGATATGGTGTTTATCGCCGCCGGCATGGGCGGCGGTACCGGCACCGGCGGCGCGCCCATTGTGGCGGAGATTGCCAAGGAGATGGATATTCTCACCGTGGGCGTGGTGACAAAGCCTTTCGGTTTTGAGGGCCCCCGCCGGATGCGGGCCGCCGAGGCGGGCATCGCCGAGCTGGAGGGGAAGGTGGATTCCCTGGTCATCATCCCCAACGAGCGGCTGAAATACGCCACCGATCAGAAGGTGACCTTTGCCAACGCCTTTGAGATTGCAGACGATGTGCTGCGCCAGGCGGTGCAGTCTATCTCCGACCTGATCCGGGACACCGGCTTCATCAACCTGGATTTCGCCGATGTCACCGCCATCATGAAAAACGCCGGCATGGCTCACATGGGCGTGGGCCGGGCCGCCGGAAAGGGTAAGGCCGAGGAGGCCGCCAAGATGGCCATCTCCAGCCCCTTGCTGGAGACCTCCATCGAAGGGGCCAAGGGCGTGCTGATCAACATCACCGGCTCCATGGACATCGGACTGGAGGAGGTGGAGCAGGCCGCCAGTCTGGTGCGGGATGCCGTTCACCCGGACGCTTTGACCATCTTCGGCGCTACATTTGACGAGACCATGGACGACGAGCTCCGGGTCACCGTCATTGCCACCGGCTTTGAAAAGGACGTCAAGCAGCTGCCAAAGGTAGCCAAGGAGGGGCAGGTGGGCAGCGCCCCGGCTCCCGTGCCCTTGGGCGAGGATGACGTGCCCAAAGCCGAGAAGGAAGACGATCCCTTTGACGATATATTCAAGATTTTCAACAAGCGTGATTAGGCCTTGCTTGAAAAATGTCAAAACGCCCAAAGGGCGGATCTTTTTCCGCCGCTTCGCGTTGGCTTTCCTTGCCATACACAAAGTATGGCAGCGTCAAACTGCCTTGATGGGCGAAAAAAGCTCTCGCCCTTGTGCGGTTCGCCATTTATCAAACAAGGCCTAGTGGGCGCTCCGGATAGAGCGGTTTCGTTTTATCCGGAGTGGAGACGCGGAAATGAGTTTGTATTCTGCGCCGAAACGGCGCAGGATACATCTTATGAGAACGCGGCGTGTCTTTGAATTGTATAGAGCGCTTTTTTATGGATTCTGCGTAAAAAAGCAACTTTTGGAAGACCTGCGGGCTTTTGCCTGCGGGTTTTCTCTCTGCCCTTGAAAACCGGATAAGGGAGTCTGTGCCTTGGAGGCGCTGCCGCTTTTTGCATGGTGTGTTTTCGCGGCGGAGGCAAATCATAAGAGAGCCGCCGGCGAAAATTTTGCTGGCGGACGTCATTTCATTGAAAGGGGTGATCGCATTGTATGAAATACCAAAACGGGGGAAAGGACTGCTGCGGGGCGGCGCGGCGTTCCTTCTGGCCCTGCTTCTCTGCGCCGGAGGGACTGCGAGAGCGGCGGAGGTGAGGGGCGGTTTTCAAAATGAGTCCGCCCGAATGCTGGTGCCTGTGGGACACACCGTAGGCATCAAGCTCTTCTCCCGGGGCGTTGTGGTGGTGAAGCTCACTGACGGCGGTACGCCCGCCAGAAGCTGTGGACTGCGTACCGGGGATGTGATCGAGGAGTGCGGCGGGGCCGCAGTGACCTCCACAGAACAGTTCCAGTCCCTTCTCCAGGAGAACGGGGATTCCGAGACGGACCTCCGGGTCCGCCGGGACGGCGGAAGCATGACACTCTCCGTTGCCCCCGCCCAAAATGACCAGGGCGTCTATTGTATTGGCGCCTGGATTCGGGACAGCATGGCGGGCATTGGCACCATGACTTTTTACGACCCAGCCACCGGCGTTTTCGGCGCCCTGGGCCACGGAATCACTGACACAGATACGGCCCTGCTGATGCCCTTCTCCAACGGCTCTATCCTGCCCTCCACGGTGAAAGCGGTGAAGCGGGGTGAGACCGGCGCCGCCGGCGAGCTGAGGGGAGATTTTGATCTCACCCGGGACCTGGGGCAGCTGTACGCCAACACCAGCGCCGGCATCTTCGGCACACTGGAGACCGACGGACTGAAGAATGACGGAGCCATGTTTGCCGGACAGCCAAAGGCCGGACCTGCTGTCATCCGCTCCAACGTCCAGGGGGATCAGGTGGTGGAATATGACATTGAAATTCTCAAGGTGGTCCCCGGCGCCGGAGACGGGCGGGACATGGTGATCTCCGTCACGGACCCGGAGCTGATTGCCATCACCGGCGGTATTGTTCAAGGCATGAGCGGCAGCCCGGTTATCCAGGATGGAAAAATTGTGGGGGCTGTGACCCACGTGCTCTTAAATGAACCTACAAAAGGGTATGGAATTTCCATTGAAAATATGCTGAGCGCGGCCGGGTAATTCCATTATAGTGAAAATATTTATTAAAATAGTGGCAGTTCCCGGCGGTTTTTCTGGGAGCTGCCGCTCTTTCAACAGAAGTCCGCCAGCTTGGCGTTGAGCTTGCTGTATATTCTTTCCCGGAACCAGGGCTCACTTGAAGCCGCTTCGGCCTCCTCCGGCGGGAACCAGCCCACGCGGCTGTTCTCGTCCGGCTTACACCGTACCGCTTCCGCCGGACTGGCTTCCAACAGGTAGGTGATGTTCAGGTGCAGGTGACTTGGAACGTACCGGCCCCGCTTTTCGTGGCCGTCCACGGTTAAAATTTCCAGGGAATAGATCTGATCCGAGATGGGGCGCACGTGCCGCAGCCCGCTCTCCTCCCGCACCTCCCGCAGGGCGGCGGACAGCAGGTCCCGCTCCCCATCGGCGTGGCCGCCCAGCCAGGCCCAGGAGTTATAGAGGTTGTGATAGGCCATCAGCACCTGGCGGCGGTCCGGACTCACCACCCAGGCGGAGGCGGTGAGGTGGGCGGAGCGGTTCTCCCGGGTGTACAGATCCTCGCCTGAGCGCAGGCGGCGCAGCAGCTCCTCCCGGTCCTCGGCCTCCTGTTCGTTCCAGGGGACATATTGCTCCAGCTGGGTCAGAAGATCCATGGCGCCTCCTCCTCTATCTCTGATGGGCAAATGATACCACAGGGTGGAAAAGATGTAAAGAAAAGAGGCGGCGCCGGAAAATCAATTGAATTTCGCCGGTGCGCATGGTATGATAAAAGCAAGAACAGGACGATGGAGGGGACATATGAAACAGAACATTTTGAATTGGCTGTTTATCTTTATTGGCCCGCCGGTCTTGGGATTTGCTGTTCGGCTTTTCTGCCGCCGATGGAAAAGGGCGTATTTCATCACGGTCTGCCTGCTGCTCCTCACGGCGGCGGCATGGATTGCCGTTTGGACGGTTCCCATCCGTGGGAGTGAGCTGTACGGCCTGACGGCGTGGCAGGCGTCCCTGGCCGCCGCCGGGTCCCTGGCCGCGGAGGGCGGACTCTGGCTGGCGGGAAAAGTGACGGTTTATCGCGGCGCAATGACGCTTCATGGAACATCCTGGCCTAAAACGGCGCTGTATCGGTATTCAAAAGGGGAAAGCGTGGATGTTATCATAAAATGACAGTGGCTGTCATGAGAATACTGTCGAATATTTCTTGGAATTTATTTACAGTTGTACTTGAAAAATCTGTAAATTTATGCTAATTTATAGAAAAGGTCATTCTAACCTTCGAGAATCCGTCGCAATTCCAAAATTCTGGAAAAGGACAAGGGTAAATCATGGAGATCAGAAGAAACGTATTGCTGGCAGACGCCAATGAGGAATTCCGCGCGATGCTGCGGGAAGAGATCGAGAAAAGCGAGAGCTTTGCGGTTGTGGGATCTACTGGGAACGGGGTTGAGGCGCTGGAGCTGGCGGGGAGATGCCAGCCGGATCTGCTTATTTTGGATGTAGTTCTTCCGGGACAGGATGGACTGTCCGTTCTGCGGCAGCTGAAGGCCGGCGGGACCATGCCCAGAGTGATTCTGCTCTCGGCCTTCTGTGCTGACCAGGTGGTGGCGGAGGCCAGTGATCTGGGGGTCAGCTATTTCCTCCCAAAGCCCTGTGAGATAGATTCTCTGCTGGACCGGATGCGGGCGGTGTTTGCCAAGGCCGCCCCGGCGGACGAGCACGCCTCGTCCCTGAAAAATATGGTGACCTCCGTCATCCATGAGATCGGTGTTCCCGCCCATATCAAGGGCTATCAGTACCTGCGGGAGGCCATTATGATCACCGTGGAG
The DNA here is from genome assembly GCA_910585385.1 of uncultured Oscillibacter sp. Taxonomy (GTDB): domain Bacteria; phylum Bacillota; class Clostridia; order Oscillospirales; family Oscillospiraceae; genus Oscillibacter. The sequence continues at coordinate 42,955 of CAJUDV010000013.1, forward strand.
GATATGGACGTCATCAACGCCGTGACAAAGGTGCTGTATCCGGCGGTCGCCAAGCGGTTTGCCACTACGCCCTCCCGGGTAGAGCGGGCCATCCGCCACGCCATCGAGGTGGCCTGGGACCGGGGCGACTTGGAGACGCTGCAAAAGTACTTCGGCTATACCGTCTCCAACGCCAAGGGCAAGCCCACCAACAGCGAATTTATCGCCATGATCGCGGACCGGCTGGTGCTGGAGATGCGTGCCGGCGGCCGGCTGTCCGGCTGAGGCTGAGATGAAGAAGGGGAGAGGCGGAGGACCTCTCCTCTTTTGCGTCCCGAGGGGAAAATCCGGCGCTGTCAACGGGCGGTTGACAGGCTGTGCCGGTCCGTTGCTTGCCCGCAGGGGCGGCCTGTGTTATACTGTGGACAGAAAAAGGCCCATTGCCGCAGAGAGAAGAGGAGGAGCAAGCTATGGAGAACAAGGGGTGGAATCAGCGCCTCGCCGCGGTTCGGAGGGCCGCCGGGCTCACCCAGGAGCAGCTGGGGGAGCTGGTGGGCGTCACCCGGCAGGCCGTCAGTAAGTGGGAGTCGGGCCAGGCTGTGCCGGACGCCATGATCATCGCGGCCATCTGCCGGGCCCTGCACGTGTCGGCGGACTACATCCTGCTGGACAGGGAGCCGGAGGAGGATGCGGCGGCGGAGACGCCCTCCCAGGTCCCGGATACCTGCCCCTGCTGCGGGCGGGGGACCTCCGGGGGCATATGCCCCGTCTGCGGGTACACGCCTCTGGCGGCGGCGCCCGCGGGGCCGCGGTACGCGGTGACCGGCGCCCTGGCAGGCCCCATCCGGCAGGACCAGGCGCAGAGGATCGTGAAGTACTGCGGTCTCACCCAGGAGGAGATTGATCGGATCAACGAGGGCTATCAGTGTACCTATCCCCACAACCAGATCGTCTTCTGCCGGGGGCGGGACGCCCGGGCCGCCCAGTGGATCGCGTCCCATCTGAACCAGGGAGATCTTATGTCCCGCATCATAGAGGACAAGGGGGAGGAGGAGGACCTCCTGCGGGTCAAGCCCGACGCCATGGCTGTGCCGCCGTTGGAGCAGCTGCGGCCCGGCGGGCTGGGTTTCTGGGGCACCGTGGGAGCGGTGGCCGTGGGCGTCATTCTGACGCTGATCCTCCTCTCCCTCTTTTAAGATGCGGCGGTACGCGCCTCCGGCGGCGGCCGCCGCCGCGCTCTATCTCCTGAACCGCCTCGTGCTGATCCCTTGTACCGCCGGAGCTCTCCACCGCGTGCTGGCCTGGCACTTCGCCGACTTCCTGGCGGGGGGATTGATGCTGTGCGTCCTGGGGGCTCTGCTGGCGGCGGCGGGACGGCCCCTCCGGCTGCGGTTCCTGCCGGTGTCGGCTTTCCTGCTGGGGTGCGGACTGTTCTGGGAGTATGTGACCCCGCTGTACCTGCCCCGCTCCGTGTCCGATCCCCGGGACGTTTTGGCGGTGTGGCTGGGCGGCATGGGGATGCTGCTGTGCCTGCGCGGGCTGGGCCCTCGTTGAGGGAGGCCCCGCCGGCGTTTTTTGCCCGTTCCGGCGGAGAAGTCCGGGGAAGCCTTTGACAAATCCGCCGGAATGTGGGATACTTTCAGGAGGAGAGGGCCGCCCCGGAGCGGCAAGCGGGTCCCGCGGCCCGGAACGGATAGGAGTGAAAGATATGGATGTATTGAGCGAGAAAAAAGGGTTTATCTGCGATATGGACGGCGTGATCTACCACGGCAACCAGCTGCTGCCGGGGGTCAAGAAGTTCGTGGAGTGGCTGGCCAGGGAGAAGAAGAACTTCCTGTTCCTCACCAACTCCAGCCAGTACACCCCCAAGGAGCTCCAGCAGAAGCTGGCCCGTATGGGACTGGATGTGGACGAGACCCATTTTTACACCAGCGCCCTGGCCACGGCCTATTTCCTGGACAGCCAGGCCCCGGGGTGCAGCGCCTATGTGGTGGGAGAGCACGGCATTACCAACGCCCTCTATGACAAGGGCATTACCTATAACGACGTGAATCCCGACTATGTGGTGGTGGGAGAGTCCTCCGCCTACAACCTGGAGCAGATCACCAAGGCCATTCGCCTGGTGAACGCCGGGGCAAAGCTCATCGGCACCAACCCGGATCTGACGGCGCCGGCGGAGGCGGGCATTGTGCCGGCCTGCCGGGCGTTGATCGCGCCAATTGAGCTGGCTACCGAGCGGCAGGCCTACTTTGTGGGCAAGCCCAATCCCCTGATGATGCGGACCGGCCTGCGGATGCTGGGGGTCCACTCTGAGAACGCGGTTATGATCGGAGACCGCATGGATACGGACATCATCGCCGGCATTGAGACGGGGCTTGACACCGTGCTGGTGCTCTCCGGCGTGTCCACCAGAGAGACCTGTGAGGAGTACCCCTACCGCCCGGATTTCATTTTGCAGGGCGTGGGCGATATTCCAGGAAACTAAGAACCTGTATTCATAACCGATGGATGCCGGATGGACGAGGATTTTTTTCGTCAGGCAAGGAGATTTTCCGCAGCCATACTGACTTATGGCAAGGGAAATTGACACAGTATGGCGGGAAAAAGACCGGCCAGACGGCGTGCAGCGGTTGTGAATACAGGTTCTAAAAAGCGCAAAAAGCACCGGAGAGCCAGTTTCATGGCTCTCCGGTCTTTTCACGCCGGGGTTTACAGATTTGCCAGCACGTCCACCTGGCGCTGCAATTCCCCCACGATTTCCTGGTTTGTATCCATGCCGGCGGTGATGCCCGCCATGTCCTCCGCTAGAACGTGTGTGCTGCCGGTGACGCCGGTGACGCCGGTGACGGCGCCGTCCACCGCGCCGGAGATGCCGGAAATGGAGGCGGCGATCTCCGCCATGGCGGTGCGGAGGGCGTCTACCTGCCGGTTGAAATCCTCCATGGAGTGCTGAATATAGGCGGCGTCATCCCGATACTGCCGCCCGGACTGGACAGACCGTTCCAGCTGCGTTAAAAGGGCCTGACCCAGATAGTCCGCCAACTCCCGGGCGTTGCTGGAGAGGTAGCTTACCGCGCTGGTGACTACGCCGCTGACCTCCTGGATGTGGCCGGCGGTCTCCGCGCAGGAGTCGGACAGCTGCCGGATCTCCCGGGCCACCACGGCAAAGCCCCGCCCCGCCTCGCCGGCCCGGGTGGCCTCGATGGAGGCGTTGATGGCGATGAGGTCCGTAGAGGAGGAGATGGAGAGGATGTCCTCGGTGAGGGTGGTGATCTGGTCTACGCTCCGGCTTTTTTCAATGGCCTGGTTGAGCAGGGACAGAATTTTCTCCGTCTTGGCCTGCACCGCCTCCATCTCCGCCTGGGAGAAGCGCTCCATCTCCTCCGCCCGGCTCCGCATCTGAACGGAATAGGCGGTGATAGCGGCGCACTCCTCCGCCATGCTGACAGCCTCGTCCTGGGTGCGGCCGGCGTTGGTGCTGATAGCGGCGGTGTTGCCGGCGATCTCCTCCAGGGCGGCGGAGAGCTGTTCCGTCAGGCCGGAGAGAGCCCGGGCGCTGCCGTTGGAGGTGCGGGTGCGCTTGCGCACGTCGCCCACCACGCCGCTAATGCGCTGGGAACTGCCCTGGAGCGTGCCCATGGCGTCCCGGATGGGGAGGATGACATATTTCCGAATAATCCGCAGGGCCGCCCACACCAGAACGATACCGGCTATCAGCGTGGCGGCGCTGGTGACCAGAGAGGTGGCGTACACCAGGAACAGCCGGCCCCGGGCCAGTTCCGCCTGGGCGGAAACGGAGGCGGAGAGCGCGTCCAAACTCTGTTCGGCGGCCGCGCTCCGGGCGGAGACATCCCCATTTGCCATGGCGTAGGCCTCCTGCGTCTTGCTGTCGGCGCTGGCGCAGACCAGGGAGACCAGGGCGTGCTTGAAAGCGTCGTAGTCCTCCAGCAGGGCCCGGTAGACCGGTTCGTCCTTCTGCCCCACAAAGACCTTGTAGTCCGCGAGCTTTTCGTCCAGTGCCTCCTCCTCCGCCTTGATCTCCTGTACAAGGCGGATCATGGTGGCGTGGTCCGCCGCCACAATGTGGCTGAGAGCCAGACGGTGGATGTCCATCACAGAGCGGCGGATGTCCTCAAGTTTGGCCTCGCTGACCATGTACTCATCTACAATAGTCCCCGCGTTGGCGTGGACATTGTTAATGCTGAACACCGCCAGGAGATTGGACAGCAGCGTGACAAGGCCCAGCAGGACGATGGGCAGAATCAGGCGCTGCTGCAGTGTGAGCTTTCCCTTCATATGCGTTCCTCCCAAAGAGACGAGTTGATGCGTTACCGCGCTGTTATGCCCTCAACCATGCGGTCCAGCTGGGCCTGCAGGGACGCGCCGGAGGGATTCCCCAGGGCGCAGCTGCCGGCGAATTCTGATACAGGGTCCCAGAACTTGCCGCCTACCCGCTGGAGCTGCGAGAACTCCGACTGGGCCAGCAGCGCCGCGATGGCGGGGGAGGCCTGGACCTCCGGAGAGGCCGCGGCGCTGGTGTTGGCGGGTCCCTGACCCCGCAGTTGGAACCGGAGGCGCTGGTTTTCCTCACTGGTGATCCACTCCGCCAGCCGGGCCGCCCAATCCGGGTGCTTGGAGTAGGCGTTGACGCCGATGAGCTTGCAGCCGGAGAAGGAGGCCATCTGGACCTGCTCGTCCCCGCAGGTGTAGGTGGGCAGCTTGGCGGCCCCGGTGTTGTCTCCCCAGACGTTCTGAATGGCCACCGCGTTCCACACGCCGCTGATGCCGGCTATAACGGTGCCGTTCCGGACGCCCTCCAGAAACTCCGTGTCCGTCCGGTTGGAGAAGGCGGGGCTGGCGGCGATGGACAGCATGGCCTGGGCTACATCCACGCCGGTGATGGAGCCGTCGGCACTGTTCCAGGTACAGTAATTGGTAAGGCCGTCGTCGTTCAGGCCCACCTCCAGGCCGGTGTTGCCGAAGAAAGAGTACACGTACCAGGCGGAGGACCAGTCCATGGACACCAGGCGTCCGGCGTTTTCCGCCGCCGCCAGAATGCGGTCCAGGCTTTGTACGTCCTCCTCCGAGAAGTAGGCCTTATTATAATAGAGGAAGTAACCGTTGTCTGCCGTCAGGGGATAGGCGTAGAGGGTGCCGTTTACGCTGGCGGCCTCCACCGCCGCGGAGAGGCTGGAGGCTCGGATCTCATCCGCGCTTTCCACAGGGTCCAATCCGCCGGCGGCGGCCAGGGCGGACACCTGGTCGTCGGCAAAGGCGAATACGTCCGCCCCGCCCTCCAAGTCTCCCAGAAGAACGTCCTTGCAGTTGGACTCGCTTTGGGGGTGGTATGTAATGCGGAAGATGCCCTCGGCGGCGTAGCGGGACTGGAAGGAGGAGAAGATCTCCTGGAGGAGGGCCTCGTCCTCCTCCGCTCCCCAGACCGTCAGTTCCACGGTCTCTATGCCGCTTCCGCCGCTCTCCGGCGCCGCCGGTGCCTTTTTGCAGGCGGACAGGGAGAACAGCACCCCTAGAGACAAGAGCAGGAACAAATAGTGTTTCTTCATAGCGCCAGGCTCCTTCTGTTGATTCTGGAAGCCGCGGGAACCGCGGCGGATTCAGGGACATTATACCATTCTTCTCCGCGCTTGGCAACTGGGTTCACGGCCTCAGATCAGGATTCCCTCGCAGTGGTCGATCTCGTGCTGTATGATCTGCGCCGTCCAGCCGGTAAAGGTTTTGAGGCGGGTTTGAAACAGCTCGTTTTGGTAGCGTACTTTGATGGTCCGCCAGCGCCGGGCTTTCCGGGTGCCGGAGAGGGAGAGGCACCCCTCCTCCGCCTCATAGGGACCGGATTCTCCGATGATCTCCGGGTTGAACATCACCATGTCTCCGCCCTCGTCCTCAAATACGATGACGCGCCGGTTTATGCCGATCATGTTGGCCGCCATGCCGACGCAGTCCTCCCGGTGGGCCGCCAGGGTGTCCAGCAGATCCCGGGCTGTCTCCAGATCTTCCACGCCGGCGGGCTCCGCCCGCTGGGTCAGGCGGGAGGGATCTCTCACGATCTCCCGTACCATGTGTATCACTTCGCTTTCCCATCTCTGTGTGCCCGCTCTCCGGGCCCTGGAGTGATATTCAAAAGAAGACTCCAGAAACAGTTTACTCCAATGGGGGCGGGATTTCAAGCTGAACCCGGCGGCCGCCGGTGGTATAATCAAAAAATTGGGTGCAAAGCGTTGGGAGGGGGACCCGATGGGATTTCAGATAACCGGCGCGGCGGTGCTGCTGGTGTTTTACGGGTGCTATTTTGGGAAGATGGCTGCCCAGAGGAAAAAGGGGATCAGGACCGATCAGATGGGCAGGGAAAAGACGGGTTCGGAGAGAGCCGTTGAGTTGGCGGTGAAGGCCGCCGTCTGGGGCGCGGCTGCCGCGGGGCGTAAAAATAACTGTGAGGGCAGGTTTCCGTCCTTGCGCCGGAGCTGGGATTGTGGTATACTGCCAAACTGTAAAGAATGGACAGGCGCGCCGCGCCTGCCGCAGATTTTCATATGACAGCTCTGAGGAGGCCGCTATGACGGATATTACAACCATAGGCGAGATTTTGATCGATCTGACCCAGACCGGCGTGAACGGGGCCGGGATTCCCCAGTTTGACGCCAACCCCGGAGGGGCCCCGGCCAACGTGGCGGTGGCGGCCTCCCGGCTGGGGGCCAGGGCCGCCTTCTGGGGCAAGGCGGGGGAGGACGGCTTCGGCGCCTACCTGCGCCGGGTGCTGGAGGACAGCGGCGTGAACTGCGCCGGGCTCCTCACCGGCCGCCAGGCCACCACCATGGCCATCGTCTCCGTGGACGGCAGGGGGGAGCGGGACTTCCGCTTCGTCCGGGGAGCCGACCAGGAGCTGGCGCCTCAGGAGGTGGACGAGGCCGCGGTGCTGGACAGTAAGATTCTCCACTTCGGCTCCGTGAGCCTGACGCCGGGACTGGCCCGCGACGCCACCATCTTTGCCGCCCGTACCGCCCACGAGAACGGCAGGGTGGTGAGCTACGACCCCAATTACCGTCCCGCTCTCTGGGCCAGCGAGGCGGACGCCGTGGAGTGGATGCGGGTTCCCCTGCCCCTGGTGGACATCATCAAGCTGGCGGAGGAGGAGCTGCCCCTGCTCACGGGGGTCTCCGACCCGGAGGCGGGCAGCGCCCTGCTGGCGGAGCAGGGCGTGAAGCTGGTGCTGGTGACCCTGGGGGGCGAGGGCGTGTTCTGCCGCTGGCAGGGCCAGACCTGGCGGCAGAGCGGCATTGCCGTAAAGGTGGCGGACACCAACGGCGCAGGGGACACCTTCCTGGGGGCCGTTCTCAGCCGGTTGTGCCGCCGGGGGCCGGAAAATCCCCTGGAGAACCTGACCCGGGCGGAGCTGGAGGACATTCTGGCCTTCGCCAACCGGGCGGCGGCCATTACCTGTTCCCGCAGCGGAGCCATTCCCGCCATGCCCACGCTGGCGGAGGTGGAGGCCTGAGAGGCCGGAGCGGCCGCAATGAAAGAGTAATCAAGTTTAGGGCCGCCCTTTTCAAAGGGCGGTGGGTCCAGGGCAAAGCCCTGGCGGGTTTGGGCGGAGCCCAACGCTGGCTGCTCATTCTTTGTATAAAAACGCGGAGCGCATTGCGCTCCGCGTTTTGCTATGCCGTTTTCAGCCGTTCTCCCACCAGGGCCATCTGTTCCGGCGTCAGCTCCCGGTCCGGAGAGACGCTCACCAGCCGGTCCGGGAAGACCAGCAGCCAGTCATCCACGGCCTCGCCGCCTAAGCGCTTCCGGTAGGCTGCCTCCGCGCCCCAGGGGGCGGCGGGGACCGCCTCCCAGGCGATCTCGCCGAACACCTCGCTTTCTCCGGGGGCCAGGGCGTCCTCCAGCACCAGGGGATACAGCCAGCGCAGGGGGATGGTGATTTCATAGTTGAGATGGCTCCGTTCCTCTCCCTCCCGGACTGTCTCCCGACAGCTGCGCCGGGAGACCAGAATGGAGCCCCGGTCATACTCGTACCGCCGGGTGTGGCTGTACGCCTCCCCGGTGAGGTCGGAGACCGTGAGGGGCAGGTCCATGGGGCTCGTGTCCCATGTCTCCTCCAAATAGAGGTATGTCTCGCCCGTTTCCCTGCTGAACCAGCCGCCCTTGATGGCGGCGATGTTCAGTCCGCCCACCAGCACGACGGCCAGCACCACGTCCGCCAGCAGGGTGAGGGCGAGATTCAGCCCAAAAGAGGCCTTCATCCGCCGCAGCAGGGCGGTGATCTTTCGCAGCAGGAGAATCATCAGGCAGATGATGAGCATGTGGAGCGCGAAGTAGACGGCGGGACCCGGCAGACCATGGACCAGATAGGTCAGCAGATACAGCGCCGTCCAGAGGATCAAAAAGGCATAGCTCACCCTGTTGACCCACCGGATGTCCCCGGGGTCGGCGCAGGGGCCGCCCTGGGCCACGGATTTGGCGGAGCGCCGGTACCAGAGCCCGTAGTGCGCCAGAGTGATCAGCAGGACCACGGCCAGCAGCAGCCACAGAGGGCCGATAAGCAGACCGGTATTGCTCTCCAGAATGTGAAGCGGGTCCACAATCAGCGTGCGGACAAACAGCCCCAGCATCACCAGAGAAAACAGCAGACAAAGGATATTGGCCGGCAGAAAGTTCCGCTTCATAGACCGGTGGACGGCCTCCAGCCGGAGGGCCTCCTCCGTCTCCAGGGGGACGGGGTTCTCCGCCTCGGAGCAGTAGATCTGCATCTGGAACCAGTCCGCCACCTTTTTCCACCCGGCGGCGGCGCACAGCTCCTCCAACGTCTGCTGCTGCTCTGTGGGGCCTGGGTTGAACTGGGAGACGTTCTGGATGTAAGCCACGGCATAATGGACTTTGGCCGGCTCCGCCCGGCGGTATTTCCACAGCCAGGCGCCGACGCTTTCCAGACGCCATCCCCTGGCGGCCATGGCGGAGAGGTGTTCCTCCACGCGCTTGTAGCCGTAGAGGTACAGAGTTTCTAAGCGGTATTTTGTGTCCCTCATTCAATGGTCCTCCTCTCGTCCATACAGGACTCATAGTCCGCCGTCAGGATCTGGAGGCGGCGGTACTCCTCCTCCAAGGCTTTCCGCCCCTCCTCCGTGATGAGGTAGCTGCGCTTCCGCCCCTCCACCCGGGTCTCCCGGATCATCCCCGCCTGGAGAAAACTGTCCAGCAGGCTGTACAGCGTCCCCGGTCCCACGCTGACCCGGCCGGAGGTCAGCTGACGCACCCGCTCCATCACATCCGTGCCGCAGCACTCCTGCCGGAGACACAGCAGCGTGTAGAACATCTGCTCCGTCAGGGTCTGAAATTTTATTCGGGCCATGGCCGCACCCCTTAATATCGAATATCGTTATTTCATACTCTCAGTATATTATCGAATATCGACATTGTCAAGAAAAATTTTGGTTCCGGGCTTTTTTCTTGTCTTTCGGGAAACATTGTAGTATACTATTTAAGATAAATTTGAAAAAAGAGGGATTTGACATGACGTATTCATTTCGCCCCCGGGGCATCTGCGCCCAGGAGATCATCGTGGATATAGACGAGCTGGGCGTGATCCAGGATCTCCGGATCGTGGGCGGCTGCGACGGAAACCACAAGGGCCTGGCCGCCCTGGTGAAGGGTATGCGGGCCCAGGAGGCCATGGAGCGGCTCAAGGGCATCTCCTGCGGGCCCCGACCCACCTCCTGCCCGGACCAGCTGGCCCAGGGCCTGGAGAAGATCCTGGCCAAGGGCTGAGCGCCCGAAGAGCAGGAGAGCGGCCATGAAGATCGTATTGGTCATCGACCAGTTTGACGACGCCAACAACGGCACCACCATCAGCG
>CAJUDV010000014.1 GCA_910585385.1 uncultured Oscillibacter sp.
GTGGCCGAGGTGGCCGCCCGCTTCACCCTGGACGCCATGCCCGGCAAGCAGATGGCCATTGACGCGGATCTCTCCTCCGGTCTTATCAACGAGCAGGACGCCCGGGAGCGCCGGTACAAGATCCAGAAGGAGGCCGACTTCTACGGCGCCATGGACGGTGCCACCAAGATCGTCAAGGGCGACGCCATCATGTCCCTGCTGATCACCATGATCAACTTCCTGGGCGGCGTGATCATTGAGATCCTTATGAACCACGGCGAGTTCGCCAGTGCCCTGACCCGCTATTCCATCGTCACCATCGGCGACGGCCTGGTGTCCCAGCTGCCGGCGCTGATGATCTCCACCGCCACCGGCATGATCGTCACCCGGTCGGTGTCCGAGGGCAGCCTGAACAAGGACGTCATCAAGCAGTTCAAGGCCCAGCCCCGGGCCATCATGACCACCGGCGTTATTCTGCTGTTCCTGGCGGTGATCCCCAATACGCCCCACCTGGCCCTGGCCGTCGGCGGCGCCGCGCTGCTGGGCGGAGGCTGGTTTGTCAGCCGCCGCATGGAGCAGGAGCGGATCGCCGAGGAGGCGGCGGCCCAGAGCGCGGAGATCCAGCCGGAGGCCGCGGCTCCCAGCGAGACCGACTATTTCAAGGACATCAACAACGTCTACTCCCTGCTGTCCGTGGAGCCTGTGGAGATGGAGTTTGGATACAGCCTGATCCCCATGGTGGACGAGAGCCACGGCGGCAAGCTTATCAGCCGCATTGTCATCTTCCGGCGGCAGTACGCCCAGGACATGGGCTTTGTCTTCCCGTCCATTCGCCTCCATGACGCCTCGTCCCTGGGGACGAATCAGTACGTCATCCGCATCCGGGGCGAGGAGGTTGCCAGAGGCGAGATTCTGGTGGACTACTACCTGGCCCTGGAGCCGGCCAATCCCCTGGGCGAGGTGGATGGCATCGAGACCATCGAGCCCGCCTACGGCATTCCCTCCCGGTGGATTCTGCCGGAGAACAAGGAGATGGCGGAGATCTACGGTTACAACGTCATCGACCCGCTGTCCGTCATGCTGACCCATCTGTCGGAGACCATCCGGAAGTACGCCCACGAACTCCTGAACCGGGCGGAGACGATTCAGCTGGTGGAGAACTTGAAGCGCACAGAGCCGGACCTGGTGGAGGAGGCCATCCCCAATGTCGTCACCTATGCCACGCTGGAGAAGGTTCTGCGAAACCTCCTGCGGGAGGGCGTGCCCATCAAGGACCTGGGAATTATCCTGGAGACGCTGGTGGACAGTCTGTCCCAGGGCCGGGACATCGACGCGGCCACGGAGCAGGTCCGCGGCGCGCTGGCCCGCACCATCACCCGCCGCTTCTGCGAGGACGGCCAGCTGAGGGTGGTCACCCTGGACGCGGAGGTGGAGAAGAAGATCATCGCCTCCCTGACCCGGAACGAGCAGGGCGTATACTTGGCCATGGGGCCGGACCTCATGCAGCAGATCGTGGGCCAGCTGGCGGAGCAGATGCGCAAGTTCAGCGACCTGTCCCAGACGCCTATCATTTTGGTGAGCCAGGTGATTCGCGGCTATTTCAGCAAGATGATTACCCAGTTCTACCCCAACGTGTACGTCCTCTCCTTTAACGAGATCACCAGCAGCGTCCAGATTCAGGCCCTGGGCAACATCACTTTGGACGCCCCCGCCCGAGAGCGAAAGGCGGTGGGGACATGAGCGGGGCTCCGGCCGTCAGGCAGTACACCGAGGCGGAGATCGAGGCTATGGAGACCCAGGACCTGCTGCGCCTCTATAAGGAGACCGGCAACGAGGAGCTGAAATGGCCCCTGGTCCTGCGGTACGAGGGACTGATTAAGAGCGCCGCCATGCAGATCCGGGGGGTCTACAGCGGCTTTGCCCAGATTGATGATATTATCAACGAGGGGATTTTGACGCTGCTGTGGGCTGTGGACAAATACGACCCCGGCAAGGGCGTCAAGTTTGAGACCTACGTCTCCAAGCGCATCCGGGGCATGGTGATCGACCTGGCTCGGAAGCAGGACTGGATGCCCCGGAACGTCCGCCAGCGGGCCCGGGAGATTGATCTGGCGGCGTCGGAGCTGTCCTCGGAGCTGGGGCGCTATCCCACGGACGGAGAGATCGCCGAGCGGCTGGGGGTGAGCCCGGAGCGGTACCAGAAGGACGCCGCCAACGTGGCTTTGAGCAATATCCTCTCTCTGGATATGCTGATGGATACCCGGGAGGAGGGCTACCAGCTGGAGCTCCCCTCCAGCGACATCCAAAGCCAGCCGGAGACGGCGCTGCAGGAGCGGGAGATGCAGCGGGCCCTGGCGGCGGGAATTTCCTCCCTGCGAAAGAACGAGCAGATCGTCCTTTCCCTTTACTACGAGAAGAACCTGCACCTGAAGGAGATTGCCCAGGTGATGGAGCTCAGCGAGCCCCGGATCTCCCAGATCCACACCCGGGCTATCCAGAAGCTGCGCGTCTATATGGAAGCTTACATGAACGACACCGGGGAAACAAAGATGCCTAACGCCAGGAGGAAGAAGGGGTAACATATGTATAAGGGCTTTTATAATCTCACCTCTGCCATGCTGACCCACCAGCAGAACTTGAACGTGGTGGGCAACAACTTGGTGAATATCTCTACGGCCGGGTACAAGCAGCAGCGGTTTACGGCCAGCACCTTTGACGATGTGATGTACAGCCGGGTGGGCAACATCTACAATATCGGCGAGGAGATCGGCCGCCAGAGCTATATCCGGGCCCCCAGCCAGATTTATACGGATTATACCCAGGGCATCCAGGAGCCCACGGGGCTGTCCCTGGACTTCGCCATCAACGGCGACGGATTTTTCGCCATCCAGGATCCCGACGGCGAGATCGCCTATACCCGGATGGGCAACTTTTCTCTGGATGATGAGGGATACCTGTGTCTCCCGGGGTACGGGCGGGTTCTGAGCCCGGAGGGGCAGACCATCTATCTGGGCACGGACAAGATTTCCGCCACGGAACAGGGGCTGATTTACTACGACGACGGCGGGCTGATCGGCCGGCTGGGCGTCTATGTCTTTGAGGATAACGAGCAGCTGGTCCACAACGGCATGGGCCTCTTCACCGGCGAGGGCGCCCAGGCCGCGGAGAACTTCGAGGTTTGGAACGGCTATCTGGAGCGGTCCAACTCGGATATGGTCAAGCAGATGACGGAGATGATCACCTATCAGCGGGCGTTCCAGAGCGCTGCCCAGATCAGCAAGATCTACAACGACTTGATGACCAGAAGCGCCAACGATGTGGGCCGTATGGTCTGATTTGACTGAGGAGGCTGCCTGAATATGAATCAATCCTTTTTCATCGGCGCGGTGGGCGCCCACCAGCAGCTCAAACGGCTGACCGTCCACAGCAACAACATCGCCAATGTCAACACATACGGCTTTAAGGCGGAGAAGAGCCGCTTTACCGCCCTGATGTATGACAATATCCGGGGCATTGAAAACGAGGAACTGCCTACCGGCGTGGGCTCCGCCCTGTGGGTTACGGACACGGACTTCTCCACCGGCGCGCCTGTCATCACGGAGCGGGACCAGGACTATATGATCATGGGAGACGGTTTCTTCGCCGTGGTGGATCTGGCCAGCAATGAGATCTCCCTCACTCGAAACGGCGCCTTTGCGGTCTCGGAGCTGCAGCGGGCCAGCGGCGAGGTGGACGAAGAGGGCGTGCCCATTATGGAGACGATCTACTATCTCTCGGACAACCAGGGGCGCTTTGTCCTCAGCCGCAGCGGCGGCATGATTGAGGTGGCGGACCAGCACGCCGAGCAGCCCGTGGGCGTGTTCGACTATATCAATTACAGCGGTATGGAGCATATTGACGGCACCCGCTTTCTGGCGGTGAACAAGAATGGCGGAATCCGCCTGAGCGACAGCCAGGTTGTGCAGGGAATCGTGGAGCAGTCCAACGCCGACCTGGCGGAGGAGCTCACCAAGGTGATCGAGACCCAGCGGGCCTATGGCATGGCGCTGAAAATGGTCCAGACCTCCGATGAGATCGAAACTACCATCAACGGCCTGAGCGGCTGAGATAGGAGGGGCTATGGCGATTAAGAATTACGACCAGCTGAGTTCCCTGGAGCTGGATACGCTGAAGGAGATCGGCAGCATCGGCACCGGCAATGCCGCCACATCATTGTCTGCCCTGATTGGAATGCCCGTGCGCATTCAGACGCCGGAGGTCCGCATCATGGGCTACAACGAGGCCATTGAGTGGATCGGCGGCCCGGAGGAGATCACCGCCGGCGTGCTGGTGGGCATGGACGGACAGATCAGCGGCATCATGCTCTCCGTGCAGCAGCTGGAATTTGTGAATCTGGTGCTGGAGACCATGCTGGGGAAGACCGTGAAGGATTATATGGAGCTCCAGGAGCTGGAAAGCTCCGCCCTGACAGAGGTGGGCAACATCATGATCTCCACCTTTATCAATGCCCTGAGCGGACTGGCGGGTATTGACATTGAGCTGACCGTTCCAGCCTTCACCGTGGATATGCAGGGCGCCATTATGGCGGTGCCCATGGCGGAGTACGGCGGACAGTCCGACTATATCATGACCATTGGCGGGGACTTTATCTGCAATGGGAAGAAAATTCCCTGCCGGCTGTTGTTATCACCGGATATTCGGTCTTTAAACTTTTTGCTGAGGAAGCTGGGAGTAGACAGTGGAGAGTAAGATCACAATTGGCATCGCGGACATGAAAATGGCACAGAGCAGCGGAATGCTGATTACTTATGCGTTGGGATCCTGCATCGGGATCTGCCTGTATGACCAGAAGATCAAACTGGGGGCGCTGATTCATATCATGCTGCCGCTGAACATGGAGCCGGGCCGCAAGAATACGATGAAGTATGCCGACACGGGAATCCGTGAGACATTGAAGATGATGGAGGCGAAGGGAGCCTCCCGCAGCCGGATTACCGCGAAGATTGCCGGCGGCGCGAAGATGTTTGAGATCAAGGGAGGTTCGCTGTCCAACATTGGACAGCGGAATATCGAGAGTGTGCACAACACCCTCAAGCGGGAGGGCATCAAGCTTTTACAGGAGGATGTGGGCGGTACGGTGGCGCGCACGCTGCTGTTTGACGTAGGCACCGGCCTGGGCTGTGTCCGCTGCTATGGCAAACCGGAGCATATTTTCTAAGGAGGGGCTGACAAAGTCTCCACGGGGGAGACTGACGCGGCGTCTTTCCCAAATACAACCATTGGAAGGAGTGTTCGGAACATGTTGGAAGAGGATAAAAGGGGCATTTTGCTGGAGTCCGGCACAAACGAGATCGAGGTCATGCAGTTTACCATCAATAACAGCCTGTACGGCATTAACGTCGCCAAGGTCAAGGAGATTATTGTCTCTGCGCCGGTGAAGAGCATGCCCCACGCCCACCCGGCGGTGGAGGGCATCTTTAAGCCCCGGGACCTGGTGATCACGGTGGTGGATCTGCCCAGGTACCTGCTGGGTGTGGAGACGGAAAAGGGCCCCAAGGACCTGTTCATCGTCACCAATTTCAACAAGATGAACATTGCTTTCCGGGTCCACACGGTGGTGGGCATCAGCCGTATCTCCTGGAAGGACATTCAAAAGCCGGACAAAACCGTTTCC
This sequence comes from uncultured Oscillibacter sp., assembly GCA_910585385.1. Classification (GTDB taxonomy): domain Bacteria; phylum Bacillota; class Clostridia; order Oscillospirales; family Oscillospiraceae; genus Oscillibacter. Next base: position 5,654 of record CAJUDV010000014.1, read on the forward strand.
GGCGGCAACGAGGGCGTGGCCACCGGCATCGCCCAGTGCGGCAGCGATCTGGTCACCATTCTGGACTTTGAGAAGATCGTGGCGGAGATCGCGCCGGAGACCACCATTCAGATGTCGGAGATTGACCAGCTGGGCGAGCGCCAGCGCAGCGACGCGGCTATTTTGGTGGCGGAGGACTCCGTGCTTTTGAGCAAGATGATTGAGGAGGCCCTCCATAAGTCCGGCTATGTCAACACCCGGATGTTCCCCGATGGGCAGGAGCTGTGGAGCTATCTCAACAGCATCCGCGGCGAGAAGCTGGATAAAAATGTATCTCTGGTCATTACAGACATTGAGATGCCTCAGATGGACGGACATCGGCTGACCAAGCTGATTAAGGACGACAAGGAGTTCACTCATCTGCCGCTGATCATCTTCTCCTCCCTGATCACCGAGGAGATGCGCCGTAAGGGCAAGGAGCTGGGCGCGGACGAGCAGATGAGCAAGCCGGAGATTGGCCATCTGGTGCGGGTCATCGACCATCTGCTGGACGTAAAGGCCAAGTAACAACGGTAAAGAGGGGAACCCCATGGCTAGTAAATATATTGTTAGGCAGCCGATCAAGGACATAACCGGAAAGATTCTGGGCTATGAGATCCTGTACTACGGGGAGAATCAGGCGTTCAGCGCGGACAATTCCTCCGCCGGTGATTTTGCCTCCGCCGACACGGTGTACAGCTTTCTGACCCAGAACAGCACCAAGGCGCTGAAGGGCTCTTTGAACTTCATGACGTTTACCACCGCGCTGCTGATGCGGAAGACCCCCCGGCTGTTTGACCGGTCGGAGCTGGTGATTCAGATTGACGACAGCGTGATTATCCACCCGCTCTCCATGCGGTTTGTGGATCAGTTTGCCAAAGAGGGGTACAAGATCGCGGTAAACGAGTTCGAGTTTGCGCCCCGCTATCTCACGCTGATGGACAGCATTGACTACATTAAAATCAACAACGAGAACATCACTCCGGCGTCCATGCGCAACACCATCGAGATCGCCCACAGCATGAACAAGAAGTGCATTGTTACCGACATTAACGATGAGGAGAGCTACCAGCGGGCGGTAAACATGGGGGCGGACGCCCTGGAGGGGGCCTATGTGGCGGAGCGCGTGACTACGGCGGTCCACAACAGCGCATATCTCCAGAGCAGTTTCTTCCAGCTGATGGTGGCGGTGACCAGAGACGAGCCGGATGTGGAAGAGATTGAGCGTCTGATCTCTATGGATGCCAGCCTGACCTTCGGTCTTTTGAAGATGGCCAACTCTGCCTATTTTGCCCTGCGGCACCGGGCTACGACGATTCATCAGGCCATCATGACACTGGGCCTGGGGCAGCTGAAACAGTGGATCTATCTGTTAAGCGCCAGCAATATGGACAATGCGGACGCCAGCGGCACGGAGGAGTTTTTGAAGCTCTCCTTCATGCGGGCCAACTTCTGCAGCGAACTGATGAAGCACGCAAAAGACATGCCCATCAGCCGCTCGGAGGCCTATCTGATGGGTATGTTCTCTACGCTGAACTACCTGGTGGATGCGCCGCTGGAGGAGATTCTGGAAGAGGTCCCCGTGGCGGAGGAGATCAAGGCGGCCCTGATCCGCAAGGAGGGGCGCTGCGGAAAGCTGTATGAGCTGGTCTTGAGTTATGAGACCGCCAACTGGAACGCGATTACCACCTACGCCGAGGAGCTTGGGATTCCCAACCAGGTGATTACAAACACCTACTTCACCTGTGTGGAGGACGTGAATTTCCTCTGGGATCAGCTGAACCACACCTCGCCGAACCAGGAGCCGGAGGAAGAGGGAGCCGGAGAAGCGGAGAGCACAGAGACCGCGGAGTAATCTGGACGGCGGGACATCGTAAATGTGCGTTGACAGCACAAAAAGATCCGGTACCCGCAGGTGCCGGATCTTTTTTCACCGGGATTACCCTCTGCCGTGGTGGGGGGATTTGGACACGACTTCACAGGCCCGCATCAGCTGGGTGGTGACGTCGCTGCTGTGCTGCACCTCGTAGAAGGTAAGCTTGGGGATCATCTCGCCCTTGCTCATGACCACGTATTTAGGCGGCAGATGGTTCAAGGTATAGGCCATCACGTCCACCATGCAGTGATCGCAGCAGCACATGCCGGAAGTCCGCATGTACTTCTCCGCCTTTTCCCGCACCAGGACCTCCATGACGTTGACGTAGGCAGGCGGCTCGTACTCCTCCCGCTGGGACGGTTCCGCCGCAGGCGCGGCAGGCTCCGGGGGCTGCTGGGGAATGGACGTGGGCTCCGGCTGAGGCGCCGGCTCCGCCGCCGGGGGTTGGGGAGTGACGGACGCTGTGCGGGCAGGCTCCGGCGCAGAAGGACGGGGCGCCGGGGGAGGTGTTTGGACGGGAGGCTCCGCCGGGGTCAAAGACGCCTCCAGGGCGTCCTTGATCTGGGAGGAGACCGCGGCGTCAGCATTGATGGATGTGATGATGGGCGCGATGGGAGCAGCCGCCGCCGGGGCCGCGGCTGCCGGCTCCGGCGACGCCGGCGCGGACTCTGAAACGGGCTCCGCGGGAGGCGCATTCCGGTTTTTGCTGAGAAGATTCATCACATGAGCGGTTTTGCTGGTTTTGGAGTCTTTATTAGAGGCCATAGTGAAACTCTCCTTTATGTAATAGTGAGTTCAGACAAAACTGGTAAAATCTTATTTGAAATGGAGACGTGTTCCGCTTTGCGCCAAACTGACGAGAAACCCGTCTCATAAGAAACCGGCGCGTGTTGGAGCGATGAAACCCCAATCGCTTTCAGATGGATTTTGGCATGAACGTCACCGTTTTTTCCGGCGGGGGAACCTGTCCCCTGCCACGGCGCTGACAATCTTCTGCAAATCCCGGGCGGAGGTGGCGTCCGGCTTGTAGCTTAGGACGCTCTGTCCGTAGGCCGGGGCCATGGCCACACTGACGCTGCGCCGGATCTTGGCGGGAAATACCTGGCTGTGCAGCTGCTCCGCCACCTGTTCCGCCAAATCCAGAATATCTCTGGAGAGGGTGAGACGGGAGTTGTACTTATTCAGCAGAATGCCAAGGACCTTCAGATCAGGATTGAAGGAATTTTGCACCGTTTCAATGATGTCCTGGATCTGCGAGATGCCCACCAAACTCAAGACCTCTGCCTCCATGGGGAGGATGATGCCGGTGGAGGCCACATAGGCGTTGATGGTCAGGATGTTCAGGGAAGGCGGCGTGTCAATGATGATAAAGTCATAGCTGTCTTTCACGGCGTCCAGCTGCTGGGAGAGCATGAACTCCCGCCGGGGGGCGGTGAATTCCACCTCTGCGGCGGAGAGCAGAATGTCCGAGGAGAGGATGTCCCCATACTCCGTGTGGGCGATGGCCTGCTCAATGGTGCAGTTTCCCTTCAGCACGTCGTAGATGGTGTAGCCGTCGCCAATATCCAGGCCAAGGGTAAAGCCCAGGTTGCCCTGGGGGTCCAGGTCGACGCCCAGAACCCGGGCGCCCCGTTCATGCAGGCCGCAGACCAGGGCGGAGACGACGGTGGTCTTGCCCACACCGCCCTTTTGATTTGTGACAGTGATAATTTGCGTCAAAGGTTTTTCCCCCTTACTGTAAAAACTATGTGCGGACCTCTTATTTTTATTATACTATATGTCGATAAAAAAACATAGAGGAATTGCAAAAAAAACTTTATCCGGCGGACCGGCTCCCGCCAGTCCGAAAAAGGACCGGACGCCGGATGTTATTTTATGAAGGGAGTGGATCATTATGGCATCGATCAGCGGTACCAGCAGTTCCAGCGCTAACAGTATATACGGGACCAGAAACGTCATCTCCGGCCTTGCCAGCGGCATGGATACGGAGAGCATGATCGAAAACGCAATATCCGGTTATAAAAACAAGATCTCCGGCCTGAACCAGCAGCGCACCAAGCTGGGCTGGCAGCAGGAGGCCTACCGCGACATCATCGCTAAGATGGCGAGTTTTTCCTCCAAGTACACCTCCTATACCTCCTCCACCAACCTGATGTCCAGCAGCTTTTTCAATCAGGCGGTGCGGACGGTGGCCAACGGGGCCAACGCCTCCAAGGTGGCGGCCTCCGGCAGGGGGAGCAGCAATGTGGCCATCAACGGCGTGCGGCAGCTGGCCACCGCCGCCACCTATAAGCTCAGCGGCTCCGCGCTTACGGGCGGCAGCAGCAGCGAGTACGCCTCCGCCGCCGGCTCCGGGAGCTTTAACCTGGATAAGATGACCGTCAGCAGCTTCAGCGGCACGATGAACTTGAACTACGGCAAGGACCAGACCCTGTCCTTCACCTTCAGCGAGGGCGATGTGTTTGAGAGCATTGAGGATCTGGCGGCGAACATGCAGAAGCAGCTGGAGGGACAGACCATCGCTCTCTCCAACGGCGGCGGCAAGAAGGCCTCCGATCTGGTGACGGTGGAGGTCGACAAGGTGACTAACACGATCTCCTTCAAAGATAAGGCCAACAACAAGATCTATATCAGCGGCGTCAGCGACAGCATGAAAGAGGCCTTCGGCGTTGAGACGGGTGAGGGGGAAAAGTCCTTCCGGGTGCATTCGCTCACCAAGGAAGTGGACAGTGTGGACTACCTTGGCAAGTCTCCTTTGAGCATCACCCTGGACGGCGTGAGCAAGAGCGTCAAGATGCCCACCAAGGAGGATATTATCACTCAGCTCAAGGCGCAGGCGGAAGAGGAGTCCAACAAGCCGGACGGGGACAGGGATAAGGTGCAGGCCATCAGTGATCTCATTGGGAAACTGGCGAAAAATGAGGAGCTCACTGACGAGGAGAAGGATATGCGCTCCCAGGCCTATATGGACGCGCTGCAGGGGAGCATCGACAAGGCCTTCGGTACGCTGGAGGGCGGCGGTAAAAAGCTGGAGGTCAAAAACCTCTCGACGGAGAGCGGAAAGATCCAGTTGGAGTTTACGGCCGGCCAGAAGGGGTCCTCTTTTGCCGTTACCTCCAGTGTGGGTAAGTCCATGGGCTTTGGCAGCACCCAGCTGACCAGCTACCTCAACGTCAACAAGACCTTAAAGGACCTGCTGGGCGAGGAGGGATTGAAGGGGCTGGAGAGTGGAACCGACAAAAACGGCAACACCACCTACACCCTGGAGATCAACGGCGTCAAGATCGGTGACTTTACGGAGAAGACGGAGCTGAGCACCATTCTCAGCCGCATCAACAGCAACAAGGACGCCGGCGTCAACGTCAGCTACTCCAAGCTCACCAATGAGTTCACCTTTACCGCCAAGGAGACCGGCACCGCCGGGGAGATCCAGTTCAGCAAGGAGGGCCTGGGCGGCAAGCTGTTTGGAGAGGCGGTGCAGACTGCCAAGGGACAGGACGCCATCTTTACCGCCACCATTGACGGCGAGGAGATGGAGCTGACCCGCAGCTCCAACATTGTGGACTTTGACGGCCTCTCTGTCACCCTCAAGGGTGAGTTTGGTTACAAGCAGGAGCTGGACGACAAGGGCGACCCGAAGCTGGATGACAAGGGCAATCCCATTTACACCAACGAGCTGGACCGGACCGCCGAGAAGATCACCTTTACCAGCAGCTCTGACGCCGACAAGATCGTGGACACCATCAAGGAGTTTGTCAACGACTACAACGAGATGGTCACCCAGATCAAGGAGGCCTACGGCACGATGCCGCTGAAAAAGTCCAACGGCGCGTATTACGAGCCCTTAACCGACGACGACAAGAACGGTATGAGCGACAGCGCCATTGAGGATTGGGAAGAGAAGGCCAAGACGGGCATTCTCTTCGGAGACCGGGACCTGTCCAGCCTGTACAGCCGCCTGACCTCCGCCATCTCCATGTACGGCCAGGATGGAGCGGATCTGAAAGCCGCGGGCATCACTGTGAACTACAGCAACGGTCTGAGCACCCTGTCCTTTAACGAGAAGACGCTGCGGGACACCCTGGACAGCGATCCGGACCGGGTGAAGGATATTTTCACAAAGAGCAAGGACAACGGCGCAGCTACGGACGGTCTGGTGGCCGCCATCAAGGATCCCCTGGAGGTCTTCGGCGGCACCACCAGCGCGGTCAAGGGCACCTTGGTAGAGAAGGCGGGCTCCCCGCTGGCTCCTACCAGCATCTACCAGAACTATATCCAAAAGCAGCTGGATAACCTGGACACCCAGATCGAGAAATGGCAGGATAAGATGTCCGACCAGGTGGACTACTACACGACCCAGTTCTCCAAGCTGGAGCAGCTGATCGCGCAGATGAACTCTCAGAGCTCCTCGCTGGCGCAGATGATGGGCGGTTTTTGATTAAGGAGTGCCACAAAAAATGGAAATGCGAGGCTTCCAACAGTATAAGGAACAGAGCATCAACACCATGACCCAGGGAGAACTGCTTCTCCTGCTGTATGATGAGCTGGTTAAGCGGCTGACTCAGGCGGAACTGGCGTTGAGCAAGGAGAATTGGCCAGTGTTTGAAGCCTCCGTCCAGCGTGGGATCGACATCATCGACTATTTGGACCAGACGCTGGATAAGCAGTACCCCATCAGCGCGAACCTGACCCAGCTCTACGAGTACTTCACCTATGAGCTGGGACGGGTGAAGATTGGCCGCCGGAGCGACCCGCTGAACCATGTAAAATCCATGGTGAACGAACTGCGGGATGCGTTTCGGGAGGCACAGAAAAACGGAGAATCCGGGAAGTAGGTGCCAGAATGGAAGCGTCTATACTGCTGGATGCCCATGTGCAGGCCAAGCGGATTTACAATCTTCTCAATGAGGTGATGGACGTCTCCCGGCAGATGGCGGAGGCTGTGGACCGGGATGACCAGGTGGCCATCCAGATGCTGGTCTCCATGCGGGAAGAGCCGGTGCGAAAGCTCCAGCGGGCCCGCAGGGCCCTGGAGGAGCAGCGAAACGCCCTGGAGCCGGAGACGGCCCAGCGGCTCTCCCGGCTGCTGAACGGCGAGGCGGCGGAGACAGAGGCGGAAGCGCCTCTGGCAGCACAGGTGGGGGCTAACCGGCGCCTGCTGGAACAGGTGCTGGAGCTGGACCGGGTGCTGAACCGCAAGCTGACCCGGGAGGAGTCCATCTACAAGTGAAAAAACAGGCGCCGGCCCAAGCCGGGCCGGCGCCTGTTTGACAGTGTGTCTGTTTAGTTTATTCTAAATTTTGGGCCGCGGGTTGAGAGATGATCCACAGAGGGGCCCCGTGAGCGGTGCTGCGGGAGAGCTCCTCCAGAATCAGCTCCGGCTCCCACTCTATAAGACTTCGCTCCTGGCTGTTGGGGTCGGCCACCAGAATCTTTCCGCTGAGGGTTACCCCTCGCAGAACGATGAAGTGGCCGCTTTTGGTAAAATGGCCGGGGCCCATAAGAGCTACCACGAGATCGCCGTTCAGCAGGGGCTGCATCAAGGCGTCCGGGGTCCGCTCCCGGAGGGAAGTCACGGCCAGGCCGGCCTCGGCAGCAAGACCCTCCACAACGGAGAGGTAGGACCCGCCCCGTTTGGCCCAGTGTCCCAGGGACACCGCCAGCTGGGCCATCTGGAGGGGATCAGTGTCCGCGCCGGTCATGCTGTTGACCACCATGGCCATAGCCGTGGGGCCGCAGCCGTAGCGGCCGATGTCATCAGTGCCGTAGGGCTGCTCCGCCCAGGTCTCGCTGCCCTGGTTGAAATAGACAATAGGAATCGCCCCGCCGGTCAGGATTTCCTGGCCGTCGATTATGTTTAACTCCGTGACGGCAGGGTCTGCCACAGGTGCGCCGCCGGTCAGAACCGGGTCGTCGGCCAGCTGAATGTCCTCCTCCGGCAGCGACTCCTCTTTGGGGGCGGTTAAGCGGGACCAGAGGACCGCGGTCTGGACTCCAACCGCCGCGATGCGGCGGGAGACCAGGCGGTGCGCCTCCTCGGAGGCCTGACAGGCGGCGGAGGCGGCGCGGCCCCCGGCCTGCGCGGCCGCCTGAGCGCTCCGCCGGACGGGAGCGGTGATTTGCTCGTAGACGGCGGGGGCGAAAAAAGAACAGGCCGCCAGTTCCACGGCGCCGACGCAGAGGAGGGCCAGCAGGATCACCCACAGGAGGTTTTGCTTGGCGCGATTGGGGGCAGCTCTTTTTTTCACGTTTTCACCACCAAAAATCCGAGATAACTCTTGCATGATGCCCATCAATAATGGTATTATAGCAGAAGAGTACGCCGCATTTCAAGAGGGAACACCCTCCGCGGTCACTGAGGTACAGGAGTGCTGGCTATGCCAACCATTACGCTGGAAAAGGTGACAAAATATTATAAGGTCCAGAAAAAGCAGCGCCGGGGCGAAAACCGGGTGGAAATTGGCGTCGAGGACGTAGATCTCACTGTGGAACAGGGGGAGTTCGTGTTTCTGGTCGGCAGCAGCGGTGCGGGAAAGAGCACGCTGCTGGATCTGATCTCCGGCAAGCTAAAGCCGGACAAGGGGACCGTCTCTCTGAACGGGAAGGATTTGGCGCGGCTGTTTCCCTGGAGCAATCAGACGGCGCTGCTGTTCGGCAAGGTGTGTCAGGAGCAGACGCTGGCCCGGCGCATTACAGTGGAGGAGAATCTGCGGATGGCCGCCATGATCGGCCGGCGCAGGTTTGAGAGCACGAAGCACATCAACGATCGGATCCGGAAGGTGCTGGGTCTGGTGGGGATGCGGGGAGCGGAGGCCAGGTACCCTGGGGAACTGTCCATTGGCGAGTGCCGCCGGGTGGAGCTGGCCAGGGCCATGATCAACAGTCCTCCCATCCTTGTGCTGGACGAGATCACCGCCAATTTGGACGATGATAACATCTGGGATATGATTATTTTACTCAATGAGGTCAACCGGAGAGGGACCACCGTTATCATGGCAACTCATGCCAGCAAATATGTCAATATTATGCGCCGCAGAGTCGTTACCCTGGTAGACGGACACATCTTCGGCGACGTGGAGCGGGGAAGATACGGGGACGTGGTGTGACACCGCGGAACCGATTAGAATATAAAAAGTTTGGGATATACGAAAATTGAGGAGGAGATCGCAAATGATCAAGAACATGAAGATCAGGAAGAGCCTGATCATGGGCTATGGGATTACGATTGTAGTTTCAGCGATCATTATTATTGTGTCGCTGATTCTCATGAGCGTACAGAAGGGGCAGTACACCGATATTCTGGACCGGTATGTCCAGTCCACTCAGCTGGCGTCTGAGTGCCGCATTGATTACAACCGTGCCGCCCGTAACCTGCGCGACGCGGTTTTGTCCGGCGACATGTCCAGCATTGACACCGCGAACAGCCAGATCGATGTGCTGACCGAGACCTTGAACCAGCTGGACAGCATCTACCCCCTGGAGGACAGAACCGAGCTGAATACCTTCCTGAATCTGGTTAAGAGCTGGGAGACGGAGGCTATCACCATCGGCCAGACGGTCCGCACCAATCAGCAGAAGGCGGCCCAGATGATCGTGGAGGACTGCACCCCCGCCCTGAACCAGGCGGCTACCGCCGGCGACGCCCTGGCCGCCCGGCTCCAGACCGAGGAGGAGGCCATCATTAAGCGGCAGTCCACCATCTCCAACATTGCCATGATCGCTATCGTAGTGGCCCTGATTATCGCCACCATTATTGTGATCCGCATTGCCCGTATCATCATCAAGAGCATTGTGGTTCCCGCCGAGCAGGTGCGCGTGGCCCTGGTGGGTTTCAGCGAGGGCAACCTGAACGTTCCTGTGGACTATGAGAGCAAGAACGAGCTGGGCGAGATGTGCCGGGCTCTGCGAACCAGTCAAAACGTCCTCTCCGGGGTCATCGGCGACATCTGCTTCTTGCTGGAGGAGATGGGCGGCGGCAACTTCAACTGCCGTACAAAAACTGAGGAGCTCTATGTCGGTGATCTGAGCGCCGTGCTGAAGTCCATCCGCGCCATTAACCGCAACCTCAGCGATACCCTCTCTCAGATTGATCTCAGCGCCGAGCAGGTCTCTTCCGGCGCCGAGCAGGTGTCCACCGGTGCGCAGGCTCTGGCCCAGGGCGCTACCGAGCAGGCCAGCGCTGTGGAGGAGCTGTCCGCCACCATTGCCGATATTTCCAGCAACTCCCAGAGCAACTCCAAGCGCAGCGAGGAGGCCATGCAGCACTCCAAAAACTCCGATGTGCGGGTGCGGGAGAGCGCCGAGTACATGGATCAGATGGTAAAGGCCATGGAGAAGATTTCCGAGTCCTCTACCGAGATCAGCAAGATCATTGCAACCATTGAGAATATTGCCTTCCAGACCAATATCCTGGCCCTGAACGCCGCCGTGGAGGCCGCTCGGGCAGGCAGCGCCGGCAAGGGCTTCGCCGTTGTGGCGGATGAGGTGCGGAACCTGGCCACCAAGTCCGACCAGGCCGCCAAGGCCACAAAGGAGCTCATTGACCACTCCATCGCCTCCGTTCAGGAGGGCGGCGACATCGTGAAGCAGGTCTCCGAGTCCCTGAGTAAGACCGTGGAGGCCACGAAGCTGTCCATGGAGGCCATTCGGGATATTACCAAGGCTGTGGAGGAGGAGTCCGAGTCCATCGCCCAGGTGACCGAGGGCATCGACCAGATCTCTGCCGTGGTGCAGACCAACTCCGCCACCAGCGAGCAGTCTGCCGCCGCCAGCGAGGAGCTGAGCAGCCAGGCCGCTCTGATGAAGTCCCTGATGGCTAAATTTAAGCTGCGGAACTCCGGCGAGGCCAGCTATAGCACCGCCCAGCCCAGCTACACCCCCGACTACTCCAGCACGGAAGATACGGTGATGGACAGCGGCAGCAGTTACAGCGGCGCCAGCCCCTTCAGCAAATATTGATCTGTGCGCTGACAGCTGTCCCAGGGGTGTGACTGCCGCCGGTCTGACAGTGAAGTAAAAGTCCGCGCCGGCAGAGTGACCCAGCCGCGGTTGCCAGAGGGCGGTTTGCAGCCGCCCTCTGGCAATGTTTTTTCCCTGCCGTGTTATATAGGCGGCGGGTATATCACAAAGAAAAGGAGCGTCGGCTATATGGCGGAATACAAAGCGCAGGAGCAGGATATGATTTTTGCCCTGGACATTGGCACGCGCAGCATTGTCGGCGTTGTGGGCCGGCCGGTAGGCGGCCGGCTCAAGGTGCTGGACATCGAGATGGCCGAGCATGGAAGCCGGGCCATGCTGGACGGCCAGATTGACAACATTCAGCAGGTGGCTGCCCTGGCCCGGGTTGTGACAGACCGGCTGGAGGGCCGGCTGGGCATCCGCCTGGAGCGGGTCTCTGTGGCCGCCGCCGGACGGGCTTTGCGAACCCAGAGCGGCAGCTTTGTCATGGACCTGCCGCAGAAGCAGTCCATCTCCGCGGAGCAGGTCAGCCGGCTGGAGGCCGGCGCCCTCTCGGCCGCGGAGGAGGCCCTGCAAATGGAGGAAGAGACCCGGCGGCAGTTCTTTATGGTGGGTTACACCGTGGCGCAGTACCGCCTGGACAATTATCCTCTGGCGACTTTGCTGAACCACAACGGCCAGCGGGCGGAGGCGGAGGTGGTGGCCACATTTCTGCCCGGAGAGGTGGTGGAGAGCCTGTACACCGCCATGCGGGCCGCGGGTCTTCAGGTGGCCAGTCTGACGCTGGAGCCCATTGCCGCCATGAATGCCGCGATTCCGGCGGAGCTGCGGCTTTTGAACCTGGCGCTGGTGGATATAGGCGCAGGCACTACGGATATTGCCGTCTGCCGGGACGGCAGCGTGGTGGGCTACACCATGGCCACCATCGCCGGAGACGAGATCACCGAGGCGCTGATGCGGGCTTTTTTGGTGGACTTTCAGACCGCTGAGACGATGAAGCGGACGCTGCACGCCGGAGAGGACATGACCTATACGGATATTCTGGGAATGGAGAATACCACGCCTTGTCAGGAGGTCCGGGCTGCCATTGAGGAGCCTTTGGGCCGCTTGGCAGAGGCCATTGCCCAGCGGGTGACAGAGGTGAATACCGTGGCGCCCTCCGCGCTGTTCCTGGCCGGAGGCGGCAGTAAGCTGGACGGCTTGCGGGAGCGGGTGGCCAAATGCCTGGGAATGGATGAGCGCCGCGTGGCCACCGCCGGCAGCAACTACAACAAAAGCGCCTTTGCCGACGGGCTGAATCTGGAGAATCCGGAGTACGCCACGCCCCTGGGCATTGCTATCTCCGCCGGATTGGGATTGCTGAACGACAGCTATGTAATCATCCTGAATGGGGAGAAGGCGAAGCTGTTTCGCAGCGGCAGCCTGACCCTGCGGGATATTCTGCTGATGAACGGCTACACATACGCCGATATGCTGGGCAGGACCGGGAAAAACCTGACGGTAACGGTGGATGGTCGGCGGACGCATCTGCGGGGAGAGCCCGCCGTGCCCGCTGTCCTGATGGTGAACGGAGAGGATGCCGCCCTCACCACTGTCGTCAATGCGGGAGATCACATCTCTTTTACCCCGGCCCGCTCCGGCGCGGATGCGGCCAGGACCTTGGGAGAGCTTCTGGGGAAGGGATATTCCGGCCGTGTGCTGGTAAATAACCGGGATGTGCCGCTGGATACGCCCCTTTGCAGTGGAGATGTGATTCTGACCTTGGAGCGGGGAGGCAGCCACGGGGAGCAGATGGAGGAGGCCGAGGCGGTTTTACCGCTTTCCGATCCCCTGCCGCCGACTCCATCCTCTGTGCCCGCGGAGACTCCGGCTGCTGTGCCGCCGTCTCCGCCTCCTACGGTGGAGGAGACTCCGCCGCCGGCCCCGGTCAAACCTGTGGAGACGCCGAGAGGGGTGCAGCTCATCCTGAACGGCGCCCCTCTGATTCTGCCGGAGAAGGAGAGCGGCCAGCCCTACTACCTGATGGATCTGCTGGAGCGGTCCGGGTTGGACTTTGATCATCTGGAGGGACCTGTCCGCTTGACGGTAAATGGCCGGGAGAGCGGGTTCAGCCAGTCGGTGCGGAGCGGAGATGTGGTTACCATCCGTTGTGACTAACAAACAATGACCGAGGCGGAGCCGGCCCCTCTGGGGTGTCAGAGCCGGAGCCTCTGGAATTTGGAGTGTGAAACAGTTGAAACGCGAAAAGAAGGAAAAGACACCAAAGCCGAAAAAGGAAAAAGCGCCGAAGCCCAAGAAGGAAAAGAAGCCCAAAAAGCCGAAGAAGGGCAAAAAAGGCGCCGCTCCGGAGCTGGAAAATCCGGAGGAGGGCGTCGTTGAAACCGGCAAAAAGAGCAAAAAGAAAATGCTTTTGATGATCCTTCTGCCTGTTTTAGTTCTGGCGGTGGGCGCGGCGGTGTTCTTTTTCGTCATCCGCCCCAGGTTGGGAGGCGAAAAGGCGGAAGAACCGCCTCCTCCGCCGGAGCCGGTGGAGCTGCCCCTCATGTACACCATGGGAGAGACCGAGGTTCACGCCCTGCCGGTGTGGGGTGAGAGCGTCGTCTATCCGGAGGAGCCGAAGATTCCTCTCGTTCAAACACCTCCTGCTGAAGAAGAGGAGGATACCGGTGAAGAAGAACCCGCCCAGGGGGACACCGGTGAAGAAGATGCCAGCGAAGAAAAGGAACCCGAGGAAGAGGAACCGACAGAACCCACGGCAGTGGCCTATCGTTACGAGGGCCTTAGCAGTCCCGGTATAGTAGTCTCTGCGTATACCATGCTGCTGACTGCCGAGGATGTGGGTTTTTCTCAGGTGGATGAGGAGCTGATCCGCATTAAGGAGCCGGAGCCTCTGTCTGTGGAGACGGGTTCTGTCCGCTTGGCGAAGAACGCTCCGGAGGATGGGAAAACCCTGTTCCTCTATATGGAGTGGACAGAGGAGATCTGTACTGTCACGGCGGATCTGGTGGACGGCCGGGTGAAGAATCCCCCGGAGCCGGTGTCTCCTGTGGGACCTATGGGGATGTCGGCGGACCAGATGATTGATTACATGCTGTCTCTGAATCCGTCTGTCCTGGGCCTGGAGGGAACCACGATGGAGGGCTATGACTTTATGATGCAGGACGGCTCCGTACTGATTGACAACATTCCTTGCGTCCGAATCAACGCCTATCAGATCAACAGTCAGACCGGGACCAACGAGATCGGAGGAAACTACTTCCTCTCTCTGGATGGCAGCCACCTTTACAGGCTGGATGTGGCCAGCAACTCCGTGGAGGAGCTGGATCTTCCGCAGTGATCGGGCACCAGCCGGAGCCGGTCCGGAGTGCCCGTTAAGGAGAAGACCTTCCATCCCGGGGGGGCCTGTGAGAGGACTGGGGTGAGCACCCCCTCCAGTACGCTGACGGATGAGCGCATGGAGAGAGCGTCTCCGCTGGGCGCCAGGGCCTGGATGGTCTCCGGCGCCACGGCGGTGATCTCCAGCCCGTACTCCCGGCCCAGAGCCCGGATTTGCTTGACAGTGATGGCCAGCCGGGCGGATTCATCCAGCCGCTGGAAGCCGATGAGGCCGCTGAACCGGCCTGCGATCTCCGTCAATACCCCGTGGCGGACCATAGCCCGCCGCGCCTCCTCGTTTTCCTCAAAAAGCCGCTCCGCCAGCTCCGCTGGCGAGGCGGCTTTTTTCTCTGCGTTCCGCCTCTCTGGCGCTGTTTCCCCGCGGGAGAAGCCCAGGCGCCGTTGTCCGCCCGCCGCCGTCAGATCGGCGTTGGTGGTGAAGACAAAGACGCACCGCCGGAAGTCCAACTCCCGCTCCCCGCCATTGTCCGCCCGATGGGCGGTGCAGCGGCCCTCATCCAGGATGGACATAAAGACCTTCAGCACCTCCGGGTGGGCCTTCTCCAGCTCATCGAACATGAATACCGTATGGGGATTCCGACGCACAGTCTCGAAGATGGGCTGGTCCTCGTAGCCCACGTATCCCGGCGGGGCACCGGTGAGACGGTGGACAGAGTGGGGCTGAGTGAATGTGTTTAGCTCAGTCCAGACAAACTGAAAGTGTTTTCCGCAGCAGCGTTCCAGAACGGGAGCCAGAGCCTTGCCCAGCTCCGATTTTCCAACTCCGGTGGGACCGTGGAAGATCAGGGAGAGCGGACGGGCCGGAGCCTGCTTGCCAATATGGGCGTAGAGCCGGAAAGCTGTGGCCTCTACGGCGTGCTCCTGACCCAGCACGGCTTTACTCAGTTCCTCCGTAAGGCGGCGATACAGGACCGGCCAGGTTTCCGGAGAGACCGTTTGCCGCTGCTGCTCCCAGAGTGGTCCACGCCGCTCCGGGCGGGGCAGGGGACGGCCCCGGAGAAGCCCGCTGCCCGGTTCCACCTCTCGCCGCAGGGATTGCAGCCGGGCGGAGAGAGATTGAAAGCTGTCAAACCGCCAGACGTTCCGGCCAAATAATACCGCCAGCACGGGGCTTTTTCCCCGGTAGGTCACCATGGGCCGCCAGTAGAGGGTGTAGCTCTCTCCCTGGCGGAGAAAGCCCAGGGCGGCCCGGGCCGGAGTGCACCCGGCGGGCATTTCACAGTCAGCGAATTCGTAGGCCTTGCCCTGCCGGGCATGAATGTCAATGCAGGTCTGCATGGCCTGAAAGGCCGCCGGAGAGGCGGTGCACAGCTGATAAAAGGTCACAGGGTACCTCCCTCAAGTTGATACTGGGAACACCTGCAATCCATTATTTCCCAAATGTGGGAATTTTATAGCAATCTGCAAAATTCGTGGCAAAAAAGGAGAGAAGTGCAGATGGCGGCAGGGTAAGGCGGGCGGGGCTGCCGCCCGTCAAGGAGCACAACGCCGCCACGTGCCACTGATACCCTTGAACGTTTGTCAGGAATTTTAAAGATTGCTGCAATATCAAAGAAAAAAAGCCGGCATGACGCTTTCAGCGTCATGCCGGCCCACGGACCGTTATGCGTATGTGTCAATAAACTGGCCCCTGGGGACATCCGGGAGCATATTCAGAAGCTCCTGGGCGGCCATCTCCATGGTGTCCATGGCCTTCCGCTCAAGAGCGGTGGCGTACTGCACAGAGAACTGGGCGGCACTCATACTCATAGCGGCGCTGGCGATTGAGTCCATCATGATTTCACACTTCCTTCCTGGGTGTTTTCGCAGCCGGGGGCATCTGACGGGAGTGCTCCGGACTGCTGCCAAAGAGGTCCAGCAGCTCGGCCGGAGCGGTCTCGCCTGCGGCGGAATCCCGGTTGGCGGCAGTGGCGTCTACCAGCTCGCTGCGCAGGATGGGCACATCCTGGGGCGCGGAGATGGCCAGACGGACGCGGCCGCCGTCCACGGAGACCACTGTGATCGATATATCCTCACCGATGACCAGAGACTCACCGGGCTTGCGCTGTAAGATCAGCACGTAGCGGCCTCCTCCCTGGGGCCAAATTCGGCCAGGGGATGCCGCATACCGTAGCCCTCGGTCTCCATGATGAGCTGACGGGCCTCCCGGGTGCCGGGGTGGATGACCACCGGGCACTTTAGATTCACCGTGCTGGCGGAGACCGGATGCTTTACCGCACACATTACATAGAAGCACAGGCCCTGTACGTCCTCCGCGCCAAAGAGCTGTAATTCCGCTTTTCGGAGGGCGGGAGTGTACTCCGGGCAGAGGGAGAAGGGGTCCATCACCACAAAGGCCAGAGCCGGCGTCGCGGTGCTCTGGAGGCACAGCAGATTCTCTCCGCTGCCGTCAAAAGGCAGAAGGAGGAAACTGTGCTCGTCGTCAAAGCCGAAGAGACCGGCGGGAAAGGTAATGGTCTCGGACAGCTCGTAATCGATCTCTCCGAAGTACTTTGTCTGGAGCTTCAATGGGGAACCTCCTGTCATGCCTGCACGTCAATGGGCTCATAGTTGGGGTCGGCGGAGGGGGGGACATAGAGCGGGCCGCCGATATACTTGATGATCACCTCGGGCTGCTGCTTAACGGTGATCTCAATGTCGCCGGGGACGAACTCAAACTGGGTCTTGTTGAGCCGCCAGTCGAAATTCAGCTTATCCATCTCAAAGCGGATGTTCAGCTCCGCGGGGTCCCAGCTGATCTCCGGCCCCGTGGTGGGGATAAAATCCAGCCCCGGCTGAGTGTTGATGTCAGGGCTTAGGGCGGTAAAGGAAAACTGCGCCAGAGGATCGCCGCCGCCCACCTTGGCCTTGAGGAGCAGCTCGCCCTGCTGGGCATAGGTGGCCGTGGCCTCGTACGCGGCCTGCTTGCCCTTCTGGGCAAGCTGTTCGATTTTCTGGGCCGCAGTGGGAGTGATGGAGCTTTGCATCTCAAAGGTATCGATGTTCAGACGGATAGGACGGCTCTTAATGCTCAGACCGCCTTTGTCCCGCGAGATCTCCAGATCCGCCGAGGCGTTCGCGTATTCCAGCCTGGCGTGAGAGGTTCTCATCTCAATTTCAATGGGGACGCTTGTGATTTCAATGAGCTGGTTCATAGATCATGCCAAACTCCTCTCTATATCAAAATACAAATGGATTCAATCAGGTGAAGTTCATATAGTCCATCAGGGTTTGATTAAGAATGCTGTTACCCACTTTCAAGGCGGTGTCATAGCAGTATTTGGCAAAAATAAAGTCGGAGATGGCAGCGGCCGGGTCCACGTAGTCAATTCCCTGGATCTGCTCATTGATGGTATAGGCGTTGCTCGCCAGCTGCTCCTGGTTGTTTTTCAGGAACTGGGCCTGGGTGGTCAGCTCGGTGTAGCTGTCCTTCACCCGGAAGGCGGATTCCTCAAAGGCTTCCACCAGGGTGTTGAAGCGGGCTTCGTCCTCGGCGCTGGCAAACTTGCCGTTATCCGGACTGCACCGCTGGAGGATGGTGCCGATCTCATCGGTGATGGAGACGATGTTCTTTGGAATGTCGTCGAAGGTAAAGGTTTGCTCGGGGTAAACAACGCCGTCGTCATCGGTGTATGAGGGGATGGTATACGACCGGGTTTCCAGGCCATAGCCGCCCAGGAAATTTACCGCCTGGAGGGCGATATTGTACACACTGGAGGACTCCACCTTGCCGCCGTTCATGTCATAGCCCAGGCCGATGTCCACGTACTTCTTTTCCCCTTTGGAGATATAGTCCAGCTTCTCCAGAGTGGTTTTCTCATTGGAATCCACGGGCACGCCCCGGTAGCAGAGAGTCCGGCCGGCCTTGAACTCGTCGTCGGTGGGCTCGCCGTCGCTGGTGAGGTACCGCTTGGTAACGCTTTCGTCGTAGTCGGGATTTGCCCTGGGAGCGGCCTGAGCGGGATCATTTGTGGGCTCTCCCTTCGCGTCCAGGAATTGGCAGGATTTGGGATCGGCGGGGTCCGTAACCGTAGCGTCATAATCGGGGTTCGGCTGGCGGAGAGCCGCCGCGGGGTCATTGGTTCCAACCGTATTGTTTGTTCCCGTGCCGTCATCCATGAGGTATTTGAAAGACTCCGGGCTGTTCGGCGCATAATCCGGGTTTGCGGTGGGCTCCCAGGTCAGGGGGACGTTCAGGGCGTCCGCGCCGGAGAAGACGAAGTTGTCGCCGTAGCGGCCATTCATGAACTGCACCATGTCGTTGGCGTGGGCGGTGATCTCCTGGCCCAGGGCGTTGCGGCCGGAGGCGTCGGGATCGTTCAGAGCCCGGAGGATGGCGTAATAGGCGGCGCCCTTGGACTCCGGATCGGTATCGATTACCTTCTCTATGCTGGTCATGGAGCTGAACGCCACATCGTACTTGCGCACCACGGACTCGTTGAGGTTGTACTGCGTACTGGTGCGCAGATAGGCCCGGCGCAGACGGAAGCTTTGGGCCGCCGTGGTGGGGTCCTCGGCGAACGAGTTGAAGGCCCGGCCGGTCATCACGGTGGTGATGGATTTGTTCAGAGTAAAGGTGGAGCGCTGTAAGTTGTAACGGTATCCCTTTAAGGAGCCCGTTGTCGTCATACGAGGAATCATCGCGTTTCCCTCCTTCTAAAATCAAGTCGTCATGCCGGTGTTGTTGATGAGCTTATCCAGCACGGAGTCAATGGTGGTCATCATCCGGCAGGCGGCATTATAGGCTTTGGCGTACATCATCAGATTCATGGCCTCGTCGTTGAAGTCCACGGAGGAGACGGAGGCCCGGCTGGTATCAATGCTCACCTGGGAACCATAGGCATTGTCCAGGCTCTTGGTGGCGATTTCCTGGTCGCTGCCCAGGATGGTGCACGTGTTGGTCCACATCTGCTCCAGCGTGCCGGTGAACATGGAGTCGTGGCGGACGTTTTCCACGCCCTCATAGGAAACGGCGTCGGGGTGGAATTCCAGCTTTTTATAGGCAAAACTGGTGAAATTTTTGATGATATTGTCGCTGTCCGAGGAGGCCGGCTCCGTAAAGCCGGTGGGGCAGACGAAGGAGGGGACGATCAGGGGTCCGGAGGCCCAGTCCAGGGAGATGGAGATGTTGCCGGCGGTGATGGGCGGGTCGTCATCGTTGGTGTCGCCGTTGTTGCTGAAGAGGTTCCCCCCCCGGAAGGTGCCGGCCGTGATCTTTACGGGATTCCCGTCGGCGTCCTTGTACTCCGTTCCGTCCAGATTTTTAACAGTCTGCGTGCTGTTCAGATAGGCGATGACGTCCGGCTCACCCTTGTCGTTCACATAACCGTTGTCCGTGAGCCACTGCTTGGTGTCCTCGGGGACCTTTGTCATGTCCCACTCCTTGGGGCCCAGCATATCGGAGGTCTTCAGGGTATATCCGCCCTCCAGTGTGATGGCCTGACTCTCCATTCCGCCGGCTTCACTGGGGCCGCCTTTGGGATTCCAGACCTGGGTGACGATCTCCCCGTTGGGATTGGTGAGGTAGCCCTGGTTGATCTTGTTCAGCTCCGTGGCGAAGGTATGCGCCAGCAGGTCCAGAGACTTCTGATAATAGGGGATGCCCCGCTTGGTGACGGCGTTCTCGTCGATGTTGGCCACGGTGTCCTGGCTGGAGAATTCGCCGGCCTCGGTCAGCAGCTCCCGCTGGGACTGGAGCTTGCCGTAAAGGTCGTTGTCGTCCAGCTTCACCGCCGTGGAGGGGAGCTTCTCATAGACCTCTTTGATGTAGGTGGGCTCACCCCGGGCCTCGTCCAGATTGTTGGTGTAGTCGGCCACCGTGAGAGTGGCGGGGTCCTTGTCCTTGCTGGCGTATTTGATATACCGGTAACCGGTGATGTCGGTGGCGTCATAAGTCGGGTTCTCTTTGGGAGTCCAGGCCTTGGTGTGGTCGTTGGTTCCCTGGTTGGTGGGCTTCATGGTGGTTTGATCGACCAGTATATATTTGGAGTTGGGGTCCTGGGGGGCATCGGGGTCCCAGTCCGCGTCGGCGGGATCCTTGCCGAAGTTGGGGTTGTACTGGTAGACTTTCGCCGCCTGCTGGGGATCACTGGTGCCGGTGCCGCTGCCGGTGAGGTAGGGATAAGCGGTGGTGCTGCCCTTATTCCACCGGGGATTGCGGATAATCTCGTCGGAGAGCTTTTTAATATAGGTCGTGATTTCAATGGCGCCGGTAGCCGGGTCCACCGCGGTTGTGGCCTTGCCGCCGTTGGCAAGGAACTCCGCCTCATTGCTGGGGAGTGTCGTGGGCTTGCCGATGGTGTAGAGAAGGCGGCCGTTGCGGTCCTTTAATTCGGAGACGGTGATGTTGAAGTTGGGGTCGTGGGCGGCCTCGGCATAGGTGGCGGTAGCCGTCTTGCCGTCCTCCTTCATATAGAGAAGACCCTCCTGGGTGGGATCGTACTCCGGGTTGTTGGGCTGTACGCCGGCGTCGTTGGCATCATTGGCCGCGACGATCTTGCCGTCCACCATTTTCAAAAACTCAACGGTTTCATCGGGATAATTGGGGTCAAGATCAGCCGGGTCCTTGCCGAAATTGGGGTTTTTCCAGGGCGCCTGATCCGCCGCCCGCGCCGGATTGTTGGTCAGCGTCCCGTCCGCCTCCACGTACTTGTAGGCCTTCTCGTTCAGCACGGCGTCAAGGGACAGCTGCGAGCCGTAGATGCCGTCGATCAGCACGGTCTCGTCGGTGTGGACGGCGGAGTCCGGGTTGGCGTTGTCCAGGCGGATGGTCAGCTTCTCTATCTCCGCGCCGACGCCCACCTTCTCCATGCTGTAAGTCACGTCAATTTTGATATACTCGGACAGCTCGTCGATCAAGAGGTTCCGCTCGTCCCGCATCTCCAGGGCGTCGTCGCCGTAGATGTCCGCCTGACGGATGTTCTCGTTCAGGTTGCGGATGTTGGTGAGAATCGTGTTCACCCTATCCACATTATTCTCAAGCATTCCAACGGTGTTATTGTACTGCTCCTCCAGGCCCCGGCTGTACTTTTGCAAAAGGGTTGTCAGCGTCTGGCAGGCGGCCTTCACCTGGGAGTCGTACTCGTTGTGGCCGGTTTGATCGTTCATGTTGCTCAAGGTCTTAAAGACCGCCTGGAACTGGGCGAGAAGGTGTCCGAATTCCTTGCCCTCGGCGATCTCGCCGCCCTTGCCCACCTCGTCAATGACGCCGGCGACTCGGTTCAGGCCCTCCAGCAAAGCGTCCATGGCGCCCACCTCGGCGCTCTTGGAGCGGTACTGGATGTCCAGATAGGGGTCCCGCAGCTGAGACAGGCCGTAGCACAGCACGCCCTGGCCCACCTTCGCGCCGGTGCTGGAGTAATAGCGGTCCGCGCCGGCGTTGTAAAAGCTCTTCTGGTCCAGCCGCTGCCGGGTGTACCCCGGGGTGTTGATGTTGGAAATGTTGTTGCCCGTTACTGTCAGGCCGGTCTGAGAGGCGTAGATCGCCAGACGGGCCTGCGTAAAGGAGCCAAAAGTACCGATACCCATAAATAACCTCCATGCGCCTCATGGCGCCAAGCTTGAGATGCGGCCCCAGAGGACCTCTATAAAGCGCCCGCCGGTTGCGTCAGGCGCGAAAATCCGTCTTCATGCTGGGGGGAGTGTCCGGCGGCGGGGGCGGCACATAGCCAGGACCGCCCTCCGGAGCGGGGGCGCCGCCCATATCGGTGATCACGGCGTCAATCTCCCGCAGGTGCCGCTCCAAAACGATGCGGGCGGCGTCCGCATCTTTGCGGTAGTTCTGATACTGCTTTTGCAGAAGGGCCACAGCCTCGCCGGCCTGGCCCCGCAGCTCCGGAGGGAAGCGCTCCGGCAGGCGCGGGAGGGGAAGGTCGCCGCAGCCCAGCTGGGCCAGCAGCTTCTCCCGGGTCTGCTCCATGCCGCGAAAGGCCAGGGTCATGGCCTGCTCCTGTTTCATCACCTCGTCCAGGGACATCAGGTCGTCGCCGTTGGCGGCGGCGACTTTTTTTTGCGCCAGGATCGAGAGCTGTTCCAGGCTCTCTCCCAGAGAGCGCAGCAGAGCGAGATATGCTTGGTATACGTCACCCATGGATTAAGCCTCCGTCAAAAACAGCATCCGTCCGGCAATGGACATGGGATCGGGCGTATACTCCCCGGAGGACACCTGCTGGCGCAGGGCCTGAATGTCCCCGGTGGTGGTGGCGGTCCGAACCTCTTGGGACAGGCGGCTGACCAGCTGCATCTGGAAAGCGCCCTTCCCCTCCGGCAGAGGGGAAAAGGAGGCGGAATCGTATTTGTGTTCCACCGCGGACTGCGGGGAGGAGCCCCGCCGGAGGGTGGAATAATAGGCCTTGGAAGCGGCCACAGGAGAGACTGCGCTGGGACGACTGGAAGAAGTCAGCACGGTATCTCACATCCTTTCTGTAAAGTCAATCTGATCTCTCAATGTTCATATCGGCATTTGTGACGAAAAGTTAAGGATACTGGGGAAAGAACTTTTCTGCCGGAGGGAAGTTTTTGGAAAAAGCCGGGCGGAACCCCGAAAGGGTTCCGCCCGGCCATATACGTATTCAGCGAATATTGTCGGAATGGGTCCGGGGATATGCCCGGGTCACAGGGATTTCAGATGCCGCAGCAATACGCTGGCTACGCCCTCGCAGGGGGCCTGCGTGCAGACCGCGCCGATGTCATGGGCCACCTTGGGCATGCCGTATACCACGCTGGATTCCTGGTCCTGGCCAATGGTGTAGGCGCCCTTGCGGCGCATGGCCAGCAATCCCGCCGCGCCGTCCTGTCCCATGCCGGTCATGATGATGCCCACCGTCTTGCAGCGGACCACCTCCGATATGGACTGGAACAGGGCATCCACCGAGGGCCGGTGGCCGCTGACTTTCTCTCCCGGCGTACAGGAGACCGTATACTTATCCCCGATACGGACAATACGGGCCTGCAGGTCCGCGGGGGCCACCAGGGCCAGACCCCGGCGAAGCTCGTCGCCGTTTTTGGCCTCCCGCACCTCCATTTGGCAGAGATTGTTCAGACGGTTGGCGTACATGGCGGTAAAGCCCTTGGGCATGTGCTGCACGATGACCATGGGGGGGATGTCGGCGGGCAGGCGCTTCATGACCTCCAGCGTGGCCTCCGTTCCGCCGGTGGAAGCGCCCAAACCGATGAGGACGCTGTTCAGGGCGGGATTATTCCCCAGGAGCCCGGCGGGCGAAGAGGCGGAAGCCGCCGCGGCGGCAGCGGCCGCGCCGGCGGCGGAGACCGCCGGCGGCCGGGCCACCCGGACCCGAGACATAGAAGCCACCAGCACCTTTTGGGCCAGAGCGGTGACAAAAGCGGCCTGGGTATCCTCGGTGGTGGGTTTGCGCACAAAGTCCACCGCGCCGGCTGCCAGGGCGTCGAAGACCTTCAGATTCAGCGAGGAGACGAGAATGACGGGGACGGGATTGGCCGGCAGGTATTCCTTCAAAAACTCAATGCCGTTTTGCCCCGGCATCTCTACGTCCATTGTGACCACATCGGGGGTCAGGGCGGGGATCTTCCGCTTGGCGTCCAAAGTGTTGATGGCGAATCCCACTACCTCGATCCTGGGATGGGCCGAGAGCCCCTTTGTAATCATGCTGCGTGCCAGCAGCGAGTCATCCACCACCAGGACGCGGATTTTTTTGCCTGGTACCATGTCTATTGGGAAACCTCCTTACAAAGGATCGCGGCTATTTCTGGAAGACCGCCGTAGCCAGCCGGCGATAGGGCGCGTTGGCGCCCAGATTCTCCGAGCAGCTGATCATAAAGTAACCGCCGGGAACTGTGGCGTCGTAAAAGCGGCGGACCAGGGCGTCCTTGGTGGGCTGATCGAAGTAGATCATCACGTTGCGGCAGAAGATCATGTCGAATTTCCGCCGGAACTGGATGGGGCCCATCAGGTTGAACGTCCGGAAATCCACGTTGTTCCGCACCGCCTGAGAGACGGTGTGGGTGCCGTCCTTGTTGGGGGTGAAGTACTTCCGCTTCCACTCCGGGGGAATGGTGTCCGGCAGGGTGTAGGTGCCCTTCCGGGCCGCCGTCAGGGCCTGGGCGGAAATGTCTGTGGCCAGGATGCGCGTGTCCCACTGGCTGGCCTGACTGCCCAGATAGTCAAAGAGGAACATGGAGAGGTTGTAGGGCTCCTCTCCGCTGGAGCAGCCGGCGCTCCAGATGGCAAGGCACTTGTCCCGCTGGTGGCGCTGGACCAGGTCCGGAATGATCCTCTCGCGGAAAAAGTCCAACGGCTCCTTCTCCCGCATGAAAAAGGTGTAGTTCGTGGTGAGCTTATTGATAATCAGCGTGATTTCGCTGTCCTCTTTTTTGTCCAGCACATGGTTGACAAAGTCTCCGAAGCTCTTGTAGCCAAGCTTGCGGATGGCGGGGGAGAGCCGCCCCGTGATGAGCTGCTTTTTTTGGGAGAGATCAATGCCATAGGAGGACTGGATAAAATTTACCATCCGCCGGAAATCGGCGTCTGAGATGGTCATGGGGGAAAAGGCGCTCGCCCCCTCCGCGCTCTTGGCCGCGTTATTCATGGGGAATCAGCTGATCGCAGTCCAGCACCAGCATGGTGCCCGAACCGTCGGGCAGGGTGCACATTCCGGATACCAGCTTCTGGGCGCTCTGAGAGGGAATGGGCAGAATGCTGGCGTTGGGGATGTCCAGCATCACCTCCACGGAGTCCACCAAAATTCCCAGCTGGGTGCTGTTGTAGTTCAGAACCACCAGCAGGCTCTCGATGTCCGAGGAGGGCTTGCCCAGCCTCCGCCGGATGTCCATAATGGGGATGATCTGGCCGCGCATATTGTAGATGCCGCAGATGTAGTCCGGCATCATAGGAAGATACGTGGCCGTGTGGGTGTTGAGAATCTCCACCACATATTCGGCGTCTACGCCCAGACGCAGGTCGTCGGTGATAAAGATCAGATACTTCCGGCTCACTACCGACTCTTCCGCGGAGGGGGTCTCCGGGGTATCCTCCTCCACCTGGAACAAAACATTTTCATTTATCGCGCTCATTGCGTTCCCTCCTTCGGCGCCTTACGCGCCCCGGGCCGCCGCAAAGAGGCCGCCCGCGTCCAGAATGATGCTGATGTTGCCGTCGCCCAGGATGCTGCATCCGGTGATGCCGAAGTTCTTGATGTCAAAGCTGTTGACATAGGCGGGGAGCGGTTTGACCACAATCTGCTGCTCGCCCAGCAGTTCATCCACAAACAGGCAG
This sequence comes from uncultured Oscillibacter sp., assembly GCA_910585385.1. Classification (GTDB taxonomy): domain Bacteria; phylum Bacillota; class Clostridia; order Oscillospirales; family Oscillospiraceae; genus Oscillibacter. The sequence continues at coordinate 31,132 of CAJUDV010000014.1, forward strand.
TAAGAGACATCGCCGGACTCCAGCCACATCAGAATGCCCTCCTCAATCTCGTCCGTGCCGCTGGGGAGGTTGTAGAAATCCTTGGCGCGGACCACGGGGTAGTACCCGTCCATGACCTTGACCATCTCGCCGTCGATGGAGTCGTGGAGGATGTCCGCGGAGCTGATCTTCATGGTGGAGCGGATGTTATTGATGGGAATGGTGAAGATGGAGTCGCCCACAGAGACCTCCATGCCGTCCATAATGGCCATAGTCAGGGGAATGCGCATGGTGGTGATCATGCCCCGCCCCTGCTCGCTGGTGATGCTGACGGTGCCGCCCAGGCTCTCCACGCCGCTCTTTACCACGTCCATGCCCACGCCGCGGCCGGAGAACTCCGTCACCTGCTGGTTGGTGGAAAAGCCGGGGGCCATGAGGAAATTCAGAATCTCCTTGTGGCTGTACTCCACGTCGGGAGAGGCGATGCCGTTTTTAATGGCCTTTTTCAGCACGGCCTCGTCGTTGACGCCGGCGCCGTCGTCCTTGATCTGGATGATGACCTCGCTGCCGGTGTCCTCGGCGGAGAGGATGATCTCGCCCACCGGGTCCTTGCCGGCCGCGATGCGGTCCTCCGGGTTCTCCTCAATGCCGTGGTCCATGGAGTTGCGGACCATGTGCATGATGGGGTCGCCGATGGAATCCACGATGGTCTTATCCACCTCGGTGTTCTCGCCGATGAGGGTGAGCTTGACCTGCTTGTTCAGCTTCTTGCTCATATCCCGCACGATGCGGTTCATCTTTTGGAACGTGTTGGAGACGGGAATCATCCGCAGGGACATGGACACGTCCTGAAGCTCGTCGGTGAGCTTGCGCAGCTGCCGGGCGGATTTGGAGAAGGCGTCCAGATGGAGCCCTTTCAGGTCCGGAGAGGCGGTGACCATGGCCTCGGTGATGACGATCTCGCCCACGATGGCGGAGAGCTGGTCCAGCTTGCTCAGTCCCACGCTGATGAGGCTCTCCTTCTGGTGCTGCTGGTTATTGGCGCCGGCCGGAGCGGGGGGAGCGGATTTAGCGGGAGCGGCGGCCTTGGGAGCCGCTGCGGCCGCCTGCGGAGCGGGCGCCTCCTCCGGCTCCTCCTGAGGAGGGGCGGGGACATAGTCGTGGGGCTGGTAGGAGTGCACGGAACCCGCCTCCCGGATCACGGGAATGGATTTCTCCCGGTCCTCGGCGTTTTTAAACATCAGCAAAAAGCCGTTGTCGATGATCTGCTCGGAGGTGGAGGCGTCGCTCTCCACGGCGGCGGGGTCGTAGAGGAAGTCCGCCTCGGCGCAGAAGCTCTGAATAGAGGTGATGAGCATGTAGGCCCGCAGGTTCTCCATGCCGCAGCCGTCGTCAAAGAACACCCGCAGCTCATAGGGGAAGTCGGGATTGCCGGCGCCGGCGGAGGCGTTGTCGGCGCTGCCGGCATTGGCGGCGGGAGCGGGCGCCGGCGCGGCGGCGGGGGCAGATGCGGCCTGGGGAGCGGCGGGGGGCTCTTCCGCAGGCTCCTCGCCCTTAATTTTAGCGATCAGGCTATTAATATTTGCAAGGAAGCTGTCGACATCTTTGTTAAGGGGCTCTTCTGCCTCCACCTTCTCCATTTCCTCGCGGAAATAGTCCACCGCGTGGAGCATCACGTCGAACAGCGCGGGACGGTCCGCCTCCTTCACCACGGACATCGTGCCTTCCCGGATGAGGAAGAACATGTCTTCAATCCGGTGGGAGACGGTCGCCAGGGTGTCGAACTCCATCATGGCGGAGGAGCCCTTGATGGTATGCATGATCCGGAAAATCTCGTTTACATTGTCTTGGGAGAAGGTATTTTCCTTTTCTGCGTCCAAAACGATCGTCTCCAGCTGCTCCAACAGAGAGTTGGTTTCGTAGATATACATATCCAGGATGTCATTGCTGCTCACGGGAACACCACCTCATTCGTCTTTTTCAGATTTATCGGCCCAACGCCGCAAAAAAATAAGTAGTCTTCAGAAGATTTTTCTGCTATGATATACAGTATAAGTCTTTTTCTGCGAGGTGTCAAGAATGCCTGATCTTTTAGGAGCAACCAACCCGGTACCAGGGTATGACAAAGCGGTCACAAACCGGAACCTGCCGGTGTCGCCGGACAGCACGCCGGTGCAGAACGTCCCGGACCCCAGCCGGGTCACCAGGACGGACCAGAGAACCGATCAGCAGGACCACGACCTCCAGGGGGACGGCCAGATCCGGTACGACTCCAATTACCAGACCTTTCTCCAGCGCCTGCGGGATACCCCGGGCATGGCTGAGAGCCTCTCCCGGCTCTTCTCCGGGCGGGAGGGAACCGTAGTCCTCTCCGGCATGAGCGAGGGCATCGCCCAGGAGATGAGCAAAATTCTGGAGATGCTTCGGATGGACCAGGACCAGCTGCTGGACTTCCTTACCGGGCAGTTCCGGGCGGGCACCCGCTTTGGCGGGGCGCTGTTCGCCCTGCTGCGCAACGCCTACGCCCGGGCCTCCTCCGACGGCGTCCGGGCCGACATCCTCCAGTTCCTGCGCAGCTACGCCGATTTCGGCTCCACCGCCCACATTGAGGGCAATATCCTCCGAAACCTCTCGGACATGGCCGACTCCATCCCCGCCAGCTGGGCGGAAAAGCTGCGGGAGCTGATGGCGCAGCTGGAGAACGGCATGGCGGCGGGGGACCGGAAGGGAAACGTGGAGCTTCTCCAGCGGGGAATTTTCCCCTACATGGCCGGCTATGTGGAGCGGACCCACGACCTGGGGCTGCCCCGCACCCTTTTGACCATGCTGGCGCTGAATCTGGCCCGGTATGAGAACGGCTCCGAGGAAAAATTGCTGGAGGCATTCCATCAGCTCAGCGGATATGGTACACTGAAGGGGCAGCTGGGCGGCATTGACGACGAGTCCCTCCTGCGCCTTCTGCGAAATAACCAGCTGGATCAGAGCGGAGCGGCCCTCCGTTTTTCGGATCATCTGGCGGCGGCGGCGGCCAGGGCCCTGCGGGGCGAGGGCGGCGCCGAGGTGCAGCAGGCTTTTCAAAACCTGGTGGGCGCCATGCTGGTGAACGAGAGCGTCTACATGCCGGTAAACCACTACCTGATTCCCCTGGAGTGGGATGGGCGGATGCTTTTCTCCGAGCTGTGGGTGGACCCGGACGCCGAGGAGGGCAGGGGCCGCGGCGGCGGACGGGGGGGCGCCATGAAGTTCCTGTTCAAGATGGATGTGCAGTCTCTGGGACTGTTCGACATCATCCTCACCGCCCGGGACAGCGAGGTGGACATCCAGATCTCCTGTCCGGACAAGGTGGTCCCCTTCTCCAAGCAGATTGAGACCGCCGTGTCACAGATCCTGACGCGGAACGATCTCAGACCCTCCCGCGTAGCGGTGCGGAGACTGGAGCACCCGGTCACCCTGACCGAGGTGTTCCCCAAAATTTTTGAAGGGAAGAACAGCGTGAATGTCAAGGTCTGAAGGAACAAGAGGCGCCGCCAGAAAGGCCGTGGCGCTGCAATACGGGCCGGACGACGCCGCGCCGGTCATCGTGGCCTCCGGCATGGGGTATCTGGCGGAGAAGATTGTGGAGACGGCGGCGGACAACGGCGTGCCCATCTATGAGGACAACTCTCTGTCCACCATTTTAACGCAGCTGCAGCTGGGCCAGGAAATCCCGCCGGAGCTGTATCAGGCAATTGTGGAGATCTATGTGTATTTCCTCCGCTTCGACGTGGCCGGGAGGGCGGCGGCGGAGCGTGAAGAGCGCGGGGACAGCCCGCAGGGAGAGGAGACGACATGAGCGAGAGACAGGAAGAGCGGCTGTATCTGCTGTTGGACAGCGTGAATAACCCGCTGGCGAGAGGCCGTCTGGAGGGCCCTGCCGGGGACACACTCCAGCTGATGGTGATGGACAACGATGTGGACAAGGTGGCCTGTCATGAGGTCATTGTGCTGATGAGCATGAGCGGCAGCGAACCACCCCTCCAGTGCCGCATTGTCCGGCAGCGAGGAGACCGGATAGCCCTGGAGAAGATTGCCAGCCTGGACCCGGACCTGCGGCGGAACCTGCGGGTGCCCATTAAATTTGATACATTTATATATCCCATCACCGGGCGGTGGCGGGGCCGGCGGGCGGTGCGGTCCATTGACCTCAGCTGCGGCGGCGTGGCCTTTTACGGGGACGACGGACTGGAGGCCGGGGAGCGGCTGGAGATGGTCATCCCCGTGACGGAGGAGCCGGTGATTCTGCGCTGCGAAATCCTGCGCAGGCAGGAGCTGCGCAACGACAAGCTGCTCTACGCCGTCAAATTTGTGGATATGTGCGAGGACGAGGAAGTGACGGTGCGGGAGGCGGTTTTCAGCATCCAGCTGGAGAACCGGCCCCATGCCGCGGGCAACGACAGGGAGGAACAGCGATGAACACAAACAAGAGAGGATGGAAGACCGCGCGGGCCGCTTTTGCCAGGAGACTGACGTCTCTGGCGCTGGCGGTTGTGATGCTGTGGGGCCTTTTTCCGGGGCTGACGCCTGCGGCGGAGGCCGCCGAGTGGATGGAGCCCTATTTGGAGAAGCTGGTGGAATGGGGCGTCATGCGGGGCAGCTCCTCCGGCAACCTGAACCCGGACCGGGTGCTGACCCGGGCGGAGTTTGTGACCATGATCAACCGGGCCTTCGGCTACACGGAGCGGGGGAGCACCCCCTTCCAGGATGTGCCGGCCAACGCCTGGTATGCCGACGACATCAACATCGCCTATCAGGCGGGCTATTTCACGGGCACCTCCGAGACCACCGCCGGCCCCCTGGGGCGGGTGACCCGGGAGCAGGCCGCTGTTCTGCTGGGCCGGAACCTGCGCCTGCAGGGCATTCCCGGCGTCAACAGCGACTTCACGGATGTCCAGCGGATGGGCAACTGGAGCCGGGGCATGGTGCAGGAGTGTGCGGAGCTGGGCATCATCCAGGGCTACGCCGACGGCACCTTCCGCCCCCAGAACTACATCACCCGGGGCCAGATGGCCTGTTTCCTGGTGCGGGCTCTGGGCACCCTGGTCCATGAGACCGGGGACCAGATCGTCGGCGGCGTGTACGGCAACCTGACGGTGAACACCTCCGGCGTGAAGCTGAAGGACACCGTGGTCACGGGCAACCTGTACCTCAGCGGCGGCGTGGGCCTGGGCAACGTGGAGCTGGAGAACGTCACCGTTATGGGCAAGATTGTGGTCTGCGGCGCCGGCGAGGCCGAGCGGGGCGAGAGCAGCATCATCCTGCGCAACGTGACGGCGGAGGCCTTGGAGATCGACAGCCTGTCGGACCACTTCATGACCGTGCGCACCGAGGGCCTGACCAACATCGCCAATACCATTGTCCGCACCTCCGCCTATCTGGAGGACGTGACCGATGACGACCAGGGCCTGCGCCTCATCACGCTGGACGGCACCGCCGACGGCACACAGCTCCAGCTGGCGGGCAACATCAAGGAGGTCGTCAACATCACGCCCAACTCCAACCTCCAGGTGGTTCAGGGCATTACGCATACGCTGACGGTGGATGAGCGGGCCACCGGCTCCGCCCTGAGCATCGCCAACGACACCTCCGTCAAAATTCTGAACCTGGACGCGGGCACGCCGGTCACCGGCAACGGCGATGTGGAGAAGATGAACGTCAATGCCGCCGGCTCCACCGCCACAATGCTGCCGGACAGTATCTTCATCCGGCCCGGCATCGAGTCCAATATCCACAACCAGGTGATGGACAACATCGCGGCGGAGGAGTCCTCCGACGAGCCCCGCCTGCTGGCGGGCTACCCCCTGGCCAGGAATCTGGCCTCCACCTCGGCGGACGGCGTGTTCAGCACCAACAAGCGGGGCACCCTGTACTGGGCCGTGTCCACGCTGCTGGACGGCTCCGTGGGTGAGGACGAGCTGCGCAATCCCTCCGCTTACCCCGGCAAGGTCCTGCGCAGCGGAACCATCAATGTCACCGCCTCCAAGACGGAGATGACCGCCCGCCTGACGGGCCTCTCCCGGGAGGGCTCCTATTACATCTCCGCCATGCTGGTGGATGAGCGTGGACACACCAGCCCTGTGAAGGTAACGGCCTTTACGACGACGGACGACAGCGTACCGGCCTTCGCGACAGGCTATCCTGAGGCGATCCTCACCGTGGACCCCAAGGACGAGGAGGAGCAGATCATCCAGGCCCGGGTCATGGCCACCAAGACCTGCAAGCTGTACTACGCCCTGCTGCCCAAGAACTCCACCGCCCCCACGGCGGACGCGCTGCGGTCGGGCGCCGTTGCCGGCAACCTGGGCTACGGTGTGATGGAGCTCACCAAGAACCGCTCCTATCTGATCTCCCGGGTCAACACCGCCCACCTGGCGGAGGAGACCACGTATGACCTGTATTTCTGGCTCAACGACGCGGACAACGGCAAGAGCTCCGCGGTGCGGCGGATTCAGGTCACCACCAAGGACATGACGCCCCCGGTGGTCACCAATATCTACCAGAGCAAATCCGACCGCACCAGCGCCCAGATCACCTTTACCATGAGCGAGCGGGCGGACCTGTTCTGGGTGGCCGTCAAGGCGGGGGAGACCCTGCTGCGGCCCACGGTCACCGGCGACGTCATCGACCCCACGGACCTGGCCGCCAAGATTCAGGTGGAGGCCGGCGGCGGCAACGCCGCGGTGGTCAGCAGCGGCCGGACCACGGCGGCCCAGGCCGACACCAACTACACCTTTACCGTCAACCGCCTCCAGGAGCAGGGCGTGTACGATCTGTACTACGTGGCCAAGGACCCGGCGGGGAACTACTCCGAGGCGGTGAAGATCCTGGAGAACGTGATGACCAGCGATGCCACCCCGCCCGCGGTGGAGGTGGAGTTCAGCCGCTTCAACGAGGGCGCCAACGGGGTCATCAACCCCTGGGTTGACAGTGACGTGACGCTGGTGTTTAACGAGATCGTCCGGGGCACGTTTAAAGACGGCAGCATGGACCGTTACGACGATTTCTACACCCTCTATGAAAAGGTGCGGGACACCGTTGGAAACGACCTGGAGCATAAGCAGGCCAAGGACGCGCTGGCGGTGGCCCTGCGGAGGTACATCCGCCTCTATCCCGGTACGCCGCCCGCGTCGGGAAATCCCCGGCAGGACCCTGTGACGGACAATGACGGAACGCTCTCCACCGTGGAGCTGGCCAGTCTGCCCGCGTGGATTGATTACCGCGAGGCGGTGGTCAGCCGGGTAGACGGCCGGGTTAAGATCACCTTCCCCGGCGGCACAGGCATTAAGATGCAGAGCGGCGGCACCTACTTCTTCCGTGTTGAGAGTGTGGTGGACGCCTCCGGCAACATGATCAGGCCCAATCCCACCTACGTTCCCAAGGGCGGATTTACGACCCTGTTTGCCACCGTGGACCTGCTGACGGCGAATACGGTGAGCATTGACAAAGGCGACCTGCAAACCCCCGGCGACTTCCCCGATGATAAGAATGTCGAGGGAAACGCGCTCCGGGTGGGCTGGAGCTTTACCGTGACGCCCAACTCCACCAAGCAGGTGTCGGATGATATTGGATGGGATATGCTGCTCTGGTCGGACACCAAGCTGGAATTCACCCTGTATTGCCGTTCCCGTCCCCGGAGCGGCAGCGGAAGCGCTACCTGGAGCAAATGGGAAAAGGTGGGCGTTGGCGACAAGGTTCCCGTGGATAAATCCGATAACAGCGAGAGCGTGTACGTCAGCCTGACCCGTTCCACATACCTCAACAACAGCACCGTATATCCGCACCTGAACACACTGGATCAGGATACGGTGTACGAGTACGCCATCCATTTGGTCAGCGTGGGGGACAACGACAACCCCAACGCCTGGATCAGTGAGATCACGCTGGGCGCCACCATCATGGCCGGCGGCACCACGGCGATGAATCAGTCCTCTCTGGTCTACCAGGGCAACAATACCACACTGGAGGCGGGCAAGGCCGCCGGCGCGATCTCCATTGGCGACCCGGACCCCTTCAACTACACCATCGCCCCGGAGGAGCGGGAGGGTCCCGCGCTGAACGAGGGCTACCCGCTGATTACCAACGGCGACACGCTGGCCAATATCACCGTGTCTTTGGACCGCGTGGGCACGGCATACTTTATGGCGGTTCCCCTTACGCCCACGGCCGCCGACGGTACGATCACGCAGGATAACTACTCGGCGCCCATCGGCATTGCAATCAAGGAGAATACCACAGACGTTGAGCTGCCGGAGATTGAAAAAGTGCCCACAAACGGCAGAGATACCTCGGGCAAATATGAAAATCCCATGCTGAGGCTGCCCGCGGCCTCCACCGTGGCCACCAGGACCACAGAGGCCGGCATCGTCTGGGAGGAGCGGGAATATCCCCAGAAGGACCTGGCGGGCATGGTCACCCTGAAGGGGCTGGTTCCCAACACCACCTATCTGCTGCTGATTGCCACAAAGGGCGTGACCCGCTATTCCCAGTACGTCTACTGCTACACCTTTACCACCAGCGAGGTGGAGGCGCCCAAGCTGGAGCTCCAGGCCAACGGAAGCGAGGCGCTTGTCCGGACTGATCTGGATTCCGAAGTGCGGGGCCTTCTGATTGTGGACGGCAGCGACAGCGATCTGCGCAAGCCATTCAGCATAACCGCGGGCACCGCGACGAGCGATGATTACGCAAACCGTGCCGGCACCGCGACAGACGGCAAATTCAGTGTTCTGGATGCGTTGATTGAGAGCTACGGCACAGGCAACGGGATTCGGAACTCGGTGTTCGATCAGTACGCGACGTTGGGCACCAAAGAGCTGATATTCAGTAAGATTGAGAGCTCTACAATCAGTCCGAACTCCACGGTTGACGTTGTTGAGCGCTTCAGCGTGTCCGGCGGCACCACCTGGAAGCCCGTGCGGGAGTTCCAGAATATGGAGAGCGGACGGTGGTACTGCTTCCTGGCCTACGCGGAAAGCCCCCTGGGCTCCGACAGGGCTTACCGCGCGGTCCGGCCCCTGCAGATTGCCGATACGCAGCCGCCCACGGTGACGCAGGATTCTGTCACGGCGACCTTTGCCAAACAGACGGACGGAACGTACAAAGGACAGGTTACCATTACATTCTCCGAGGACCTGTATTTCCAGAGTACGGAGGGCGGCATTCAGTCCATCAAGCCGGTTACGTCGACGGCTCTGTCGGCCGGCACGGTTACCGGCAACTGGGTATCCCGGACGTTTATCAGCGGCAACCGTCCCCTTGGCTGGGAGGTTTACACTGAAAGCGGCGAGCCCAGAAAGACCAATCAGATGGTCTTTTACACCACTGGGCCGGTCACCGCCGGCGACTATACCTTCGCCATCCGGGAGGGTCTCTGCGACGAGTGGGGCAACCGTCCCACCGGAACCAACAGCGGCTTCCAGGTGGTCGTGCGGATCAGAGGAAACGACACAGACGGCTATACCTACACCGTGTCCGGCATCCCTGACGGCTGGCTGGGCAGATAAACAACAAAACCCCTGAGGAGGGCGGGCGGCACCGCCCGCCCTCCCGCTCTTTGAAGGACTGGAAAAGGAGTGTATATATTCATGAGATCGAGATTATTCCGCCGGGCCGGGGCGCTGCTCCTGGCGCTGGTTCTGGCGTTTTCCCTGGTTCCCGCCGCCGGGGCGGCAGTCACAAGTGTGCAGTTGAGTGAGAGCTCGCTTACATTAAAGGTGAACGACAGTGTGCAACTGACCGCCACGGTAAATTTGGACGTGGGAGATACCACCACAGAGACCAAAGTCAAGTGGACAGCTGATGATCCGACGGTGGTTTCCGGCGAGTTTGGAAAAGATGGTACCTCCATTACACTCACTGGTTCAAAAGAGGGGTCCACAACCATTACTGCTACCTCTACAGCGGACCCAACGCAGTCCGCGTCTTGCACCGTCACCGTGGGTCCGGCGGACCCTCCGGCCGCCCCCACAGTAGACAGGGTTGAGGTGACCCCCGGGACCCTGAAGATGACCGTAGGCGGTGGGACAGAGCGGCTGACCGCCACTGTCTTCATGTCCGACGGCACGGAGAACTCGAATGTCACCTGGTCTGTCACCAGCGGCTCCGCCGTTACGGTGACGGCCGCCGGCGTCGTCACTGCCCAAAGCGAGGGAGACGCCACAGTTACCGCCACCTCCACTGCGGACCCCGCAAAGTCCGCGGATTGTACTGTTAAGGTGGAGGCGGCCCCTCCGGCCGTCCCCACGGTAACCAAGGTTGAGGTGAGCCCCAAGACTCTGGAGATGACCGTGGGTGAGGCGGCAAAGCCGCTGACCGCCACCGTCACCATGTCCGACGGCACGACGAACTCGAATGTCACCTGGTCTGTCACCAGCGGCTCCGCCGTTACGGTGTCGGCCGCCGGAGCCGTCACTGGCAAAAGCGCGGGAAACGCCACAGTTACCGCCGCCGCCGGCGGTAAGAGTGACAGCTGCGCTGTCACTGTCAAGGCGCCGGTGATCAACGTGCCCGTTACCGGCGTCAGCATCGACGGGGGAGGAACACAAAGCGTGGCCGAGGGCAAGAAGCTGGAACTGAAAGCGCTGATTGTCCCCGCCAATGCCTCCAACAAAAACGTCACCTGGTCCAGCGCCAATCCGGCCGTCGCCAGTGTGGACAAAGACACCGGCGTCGTCACCGGCGTAAAGGCCGGCGGCCCCGTCTCCATCACCGTTACCACGGCGGACGGCGGTTTTTCCGCCAGCACCAACGTCACCGTCATTGCCTCCGTGGGGAATTTCATGATTACCCCCAGCCGGGGAGCCAGCCCCATCAACGTGGGTAAATCCACCCTGACTCTCTCTGCCAGCACCGACAAGGCGGTCACCTGGTCCAGCGAGAATGATGAGATCGCCACCGTAAACGCCAGCGGCCAGGTCACGGGCATCAGCCCCGGCAAGGTCAAGATCACCGCGGCGGCGGCGGACGGCTCCAAAGGCGAGTATCTGGTGGAGGTCTCCGGCCTGGTGATTGAGGAGACCGATGTCAAGATTGTGGTGGGTTACAGCAAGACCATCGCCTATGTGGCCTACGGCGCGGCGGCCACCGGCAACGACTCGCCCCGGTGGTCCTCCAACCCCGAGTCCATCGCCACCGTCACCAATGGCGGCCGGGTCACCGGTATGGCTCCGGGCGTCACCACCGTCACCATCGCCAAGGGCCGCTACACCGCCGAGTGCAAGGTCACTGTGGCGGAGGATGTGGCCGACGCCATTGAGCGCACCCTCAACGCCGGGGAGAAGCTGGACTTCCCCAGCCTCCTCTCCGATCTGAACAGCCGCTGCCAGGAGAAAACCGAGGCGTCCTTGGATTACATCACCAATCTCCAGGTGGCGCCCAGCCAGGGCATTCTCCACTACCGCTACGGCTCTCCGGACACGCCCAACCACGGCGTTGGCGGCGTGGAGCAGTACTATGTCAGCGCTTCCTCCGGCAGCGGCCGCCGGACCATCTCTGATTTGAGCTTTGTGCCCGCCGGCGGCTTCAAGGGCATGGCCGTCATTGAGTACACGGGGTACAGCAGCGACGGCAGGACCTTTCACGGCACCATCCGGGTGGATGTGAAAAACAGCGGCGATGTGACGTACAGCACCGCCATGGGCCGGGCCCTGACCCTCACCGCAAAGGAGTTCAAGGACATCTGCCAGCTGAAGACCAGCCGCAACGCCAGTTACGTCACCTTCACCCAGCCCAGCGGCAATAAGGGCACCCTCTACTACAACTACACCCCCAACCAGTACTCCCAGAAGGTGGACGGCTCCACGAAATACTACCTCAGCAGCAGTCCCTCCCTGGAGAAGGTGACCTTTGTCCCGGCGGAGAACTTCACCGGCACGGTCAGCGTTCCCTACCGCTGTACGGACACCACCGGCGGCGGCTACTCCGGCACCATGACAATCAACATCTACGCCGCTGACGGCGGCGGCAGCGGCGGCGTGGAGTACGATACCGGCATCAACCAGCGGGTGACGCTGAACGCCTCGGACTTTAACAGAGCCTGTCAGGAGTTCAACAGCCGGACGTTGAACTATATCTATTTTGATGAACTGCCCCCCGCCGCCCAGGGGATTTTGTACTACAACTATACCAGCAGCTCCAGCAACCGGGTGGACACCTCCACCCGCTACAACCGCAGCAACACCGGCACCCGGATCTCCAACATCACCTTTGTGCCCGCCAGCAATTTCAGCGGTACCGTGACCGTGCCCTACACCGGCTACGACACGGCGGGCCAGACCTATAAGGACAATCTGGTCATCCACGTCTCCGACGCGGCGGGAACGGTGTACTACACCGCCGATGTGAACGATCCCGTGACCTTCCGGGCGGAGGACTTCAACGAGGCCTGCCAGCGGGCCAACAACTCCTCGCTGAATTACATCACCCTCAGCCTGCCCTCCTCCAGCGTGGGAACGCTGTACCGTGATTACAGAAGCAGCAGCAATACCGGCACCCGGCTGGCCTCCTCTACGCGGCTCTACCGGGGCGGGAACCCCAGCGTGTCCGATGTGACCTTTGTCCCCAGGAGCCGGTATGAGGGCACGGTGTCCATCCCCTTTACCGGGCGGGATGCCGGCGGAAACGAGTTTGAGGGTACCGTCTCCATCGCCGTGGGCCAGGGTACCGGGCGGGTGGTGAGCTACTCCACCGCCAGCGGCGGCCTGGTGCGGTTCAACGCCGGTGATTTTAACGCCGCCTGCCGCAGCGCCACGGGAGATGATCTCAGTTATCTCAGCTTCGATCTGCCCGCGAGCCGGTACGGTACGCTGTACTACCAGTACAACGCCGCCCGGGGCACCGGCACTCTGGTCACCACAGCCAGCAGTTACTACCGCAGCGGCGGCAGCCGCCTGCTGGACGATGTGTATTTCGCCTCCGCCAATGTCAACGGCGTGGCCTCCTTCCAGTACACCGCCAGGAGCACCGGCGGCGAGCGGTTCACCGGCACGGTGGAGATCGCCATCGGCAACGCCGGTTTGGACAGCGGATATTCCAGCGGCACCCGGTATATCGGCAGCTCCACCCCCATTGGCCTGCGGTCTCAGGACTTTGAGTCCGCCTGCCAGTCAGCGGTGGGCGGCACGCTGTCCCACATCCGCTTTGACAGCCTGCCCGGCGAGAACGCGGGACGGCTGTATATGAACTACGAGTCCCCCAGCCGTCCCGGGGCCCCCGCTACCACCACCTCCAACTACACCGCCAGCAGCGGCCTGGCCATTGGCCAGCTGTCCTTTGTGCCCAAGGCGGGGTATCAGGGGCAGGTGAGCATTCCCTACACCGGGTACAGCACCCAGGGGGGGAGCTTCAGCGGCAGCGTGACCATTGACATTTCCAGCGGCTACTGCGCCACTCCCTTCTACGACGTGGACGGCGGCTGGGAGTGGGCGAAGCCCTCCGTGGAGTTTCTCCGGTACGCGGGGATCTCCAACGGGTACAGCAACGGTTCCTTCCGGCCCTCCCGGTCCATCAGCCGGGGCGAGTTCACGCTGATGGTCTGCCGGGCCTTTGGATTTGACACCAGCGCCAAGGTCTCCAGCTTCCCGGACGTGCCCGCCAGCAGTCCCTACGCCGGGGCTGTGGCCACGGCCAGAAGCATGGGCATCGTGGAGGGCAGCGGCGGCCGCTTCCGGCCCGACAGCGCCATCACCCGCCAGAGCGCCATGACCATCATCTGCCGGGCCATGAAGGCCGCGGGGGAGAAGGTCCCGGTGACAGGCAGTTCTGTTTTGAGCGCGTACAGCGATCAGTCGCGGATTGCCTCTCATGCCAGGGAGTCTGTGGCGGCGCTGGTGAGTCTGGGCGTGGTGAAGGGCAGCAGCGATATGCGGATCAATCCCACCCGGTCCATCAGCCGGGCGGAGATGGCCGTGATTCTCCACCGTGTGCTGACACTCTGATAGGAAGCGCCGGATTTTTATCGGATCTGAGGCCTTGACCCAAAGGGGCCGGAGCGCCGGGATGGCGGAGAGGTTCTGGATCTCTCCGCCGGCGCTCCGCAGCCTGCCGGACAAGGCGCAAGCAAAGAAAAGAGGAGAGAAAACCGATGAAATTTTTCAAGGGGACTCTGCGGTCCGTGCCACAGAAAGCGGACGCGGCGCCGGGGGACCGGAAGGGCTCCAGAGAGGAGCCGGAGTTTTCCTCCGGCACGAGGGTAGAGGTCCTGACTATGGAGAACCACTTACTCTTTGTGGGGCGGCTGAGGGTTCTGGGCGGCGGCGTTCTGGAGATGCGGAGAGATACCGGCGATCCGCTGCCCCAGGCCCTGTACAACAGCAAGGTAAAGCTCCGGGGCTTTCAGAGGAACTCCCAGCCTTTCTGCGTGACCGGCACGGTGGGCAAGAGTTCCCGGGATTTTTGGCAGGTCGAGAATTTGGAGATCCTTCAGAGCAGGGAGAACCGCAGCTTCTTCCGCCAGAACACCGAACTGGATGCCCGAGTGATGCCCAGCGGCCACTACCGCGGCACGAGCCGGGAGATGACAGAGTGCAAGGTGCTGGATGTCAGCGCCGGCGGCGCCCGGATTTTGAGCCGGAACGTGTATCTGGAGGGCGATCGCTTTCAGCTGGAGGCGGAGCTGCTGCCGGATGAAAGACCCTTCTCCGTCGTCTGCCAGGTTCTGCGCATCACGCCGAGAAAGGGATTTAAGTACGAGTACGGCTGTAAATTTGAGGGGCTGAGCGAGCAGGAGCAGCAGCGGCTGCTGCGGGCGGTGTTCATCATCCAGCGCAAAATGCTCCAGGCCCAGCGGGAGTGAGCGGTGCGGAGGAAATTGGAATACAGGTTCTAAGAGACAAAGAGGCCGCGGGACGGAGCAATCCGTCCCGCGGCCTCTTTGTGACAATTTTTCCGGTTTGACGTATGAAAGACAAAATTTCAGAGACCCTAATTCAAAGCAAACCACCATATTGCCGGGAGGGTTTGCCGCTTTCTCCCGGCCCTGAAAAAGGAGTGACCCATTTTGGAGACTGGAATCCATAACACATCCGAGATCGGGCGTCTGAAAAAGGTCCTGCTGCACCGCCCCGGCGGAGAGCTGGAAAATTTGATGCCGGAATATCTGGAGCGGCTGTTGTTTGACGACATCCCCTACCTGCGGGAGGCCCAAAAGGAGCACGACGCCTTTGCCGAGTGTTTGCGCCAGCAGGGGGTAGAGGTGGTGTATCTGACCGACCTGGTGGTCAATTCCATCACCAGCGGCGAGGTGCGCAAGGGCTTTATCCGCCAGTTCCTGGACGAGGCGGACGTCCAGGACCCCCGGATGCGGGAGTGTCTGGAGGAGTACCTTGGCAGGATGCGGGACCGGGAGATGGTATCCGCTATGATGGCCGGCGTCCGCAAGAGCCAGCTGCGCCAGGGCAGCGGCCGGCTGGGAGACTTTCTGCCGGCGGAGGGGGACGACTACCCCTTTGCCGTGGACCCCATGCCCAACCTCTATTTTACCCGGGACCCCTTCGCCACCATCGGCACCGGCGTGTCCATCCACAAGATGCACACCGCCACCCGCAACCGGGAGACGCTGTTCGGCAAGCTGATCTTTGAGCACAATCCGGAGTATATGCACGCCCCCCGCTGGTACGACCGGGGGGAGGTCTCCTCCCTGGAGGGCGGCGACATCCTGGTGCTGTCCCCTCAGGTGCTGGCTGTGGGCATCTCACAGCGCACCCGGGAGAACTCCATCGACACCCTGGCGGAGGCGGTGCTGACCCGCAGCCAGACCTTTAAGAAGATCCTGGCCTTTAACATCCCCAAGACCCGCTCCTTCATGCACCTGGACACCGTGTTTACCATGGTGGACCGGGACAAGTTCACCGTCCATCCCAACATCCTCTCCAGCATCACCGTGTTTGTCATGGAGCTGGATGAGAACCGGCAGATGAAAATCCGTCAGGAGGAGGGGCGTTTGGAGGACATCCTCAAAGAGCACCTGGAGCTGGACCGCGTGACATTGATCCCCTGCGGACGGGGCAGCGAAATCGACGCCGCCCGGGAGCAGTGGAACGACGGCAGCAACACCCTGGCCATCGGCCCCGGGGAGGTGGTGGTCTACTCCCGGAACTATGTGACCAACCGCTCTTTGGAGGAGGCGGGAATCAAGATCCACACCATCCCCAGCGCGGAGCTGAGCCGCGGACGGGGCGGGCCGCGGTGCATGTCCATGCCCCTGTGGAGGGAGGACCCCTGACCCTGAGGGCGTCCCGCGCCTGCGATGCGGGGCCCTTTGCACCCGATTTTGTAAAATGAAAAGGAGAATTTCACTATGGCAGTCAATCTGAAAGGCAGAAGCTTTCTGACATTACAGGACTTCACCCCCGCGGAGATCCGCTATCTCCTGGACCTGGGCCACGACCTGAAGGCCAAGCGCCGCGCCGGCATCTGCGACCCCGCCCTGAAGGGCAAGCACATTGTCCTCCTCTTCGAGAAGACCTCCACCCGCACAAGGTGCTCTTTTGAGGTGGCCGCCACCCAGGAGGGGGCCCACGTCACCTACCTGGACGCCGGCAGCTCCCAGATGGGCAAAAAGGAGTCCCTGGAGGACTCCGCCAAAGTGCTGGGCCGGTTCTTTGACGGCATCGAGTACCGGGGCTATGCCCAGAAAAACGTGGAGGAGCTGGCAAAGTACGCCGGCGTTCCGGTGTGGAACGGCCTCACCGACGCCGACCATCCCACCCAGATTCTGGCAGATATGATGACCATCGAGGAGCACTGCCACAAGCCCCTGAACCAAATTAAAATTGTCTTCCCCGGCGATGTGCGTAATAACATGTGCTACGCCTGGATGATCGGTGCCGCCAAAATGGGGATGCACTTCGTGGGCATCGGCCCGGAGAAGCTGGCCAGGGAGATGGACCAGGAGGTGGTCAAGACCACCTTCGCCACCGCCCGGGAGAACGGCGGCCTGCTGGAGATCACCGACAACATGAACGACGTGAAGGACGCCGACGTCATCTACGGAGACATCTGGGCCTCCATGGGCGAGGAGGCGCTGATCCCCGAGCGGGCGGAGCTGCTGTCCCCCTTCCGGGTGACGGAGGAGACCATGAAGGCCACCGGCAACCCCAACGTGCTCTATATGCACTGCCTGCCCTCCTTCCACGACTTTGAGACGAAGCTTGCCAAGGAGTGGAAGGACAAGGGTGTGGACATTCGGGAAGTCACCGACGAGGTGTTCCGGGGCCGCCACAGCGTGGTTTTTGACGAGGCGGAGAACCGGATGCACTCCATTAAGGCGGTACTGGTGGCCACCATCGGAAAATAAAGGGGGCGTTCCTTTGGAGAAGTCCAAGTTTCGGATGCCCACGGCCTACACCATTCTCTTTCTGCTGATTATTCTGGTGGCCGCCGCCACATGGGTGATTCCCTCCGGCACCTACGAGTATGTGGACGGGGTGCCGGAGGCGGGCACCTACCACGCCACTGCCCCCACGCCCCAGGGCGCCGGGGCGGTGCTGAAAGCCGCCTTCTCCGGCTTCTACGACGCCGTGGACGTCTGCATATTTATTTTAATGGTAGGCGGCTTTCTGGGCGTGGTGATGAAGACCGGCGCGGTGGACGCCGGCGTGGCCCGCATCATCCAGCGGCTGGGGGGCCGGGAGAAGTGGCTCATCCCCATTCTGATGCTGCTCTTCGGCCTGGGAGGCACCACCTACGGCATGTGGGAGGAGACCATGGCCTTTTACCCCCTGCTGATTCCCGTGTTTTTGGCGGCGGGCTATGACGCGGTGGTGGGCATCTCCGTGATTTTGCTGGGGGCGGGCGCGGGCGTCATCAGCTCCACCGTCAACCCCTTCGCCACCGGCATCGCCGCGGGCTTTGCCGGGGTGTCCCTGGGGGAGGGGATTTTGCTCCGGGTCCTCCAGTGGATTGTGTTTGAGAGTGCTGCCATCTGGTATGTCTCCGCCTACGCCGCCAGGGTGAAAAAGAACCCCTCCCGCTCCGTGGTGGGCGTGGGTGCGGGCAAGATCCAGGTGAGCATGGAAGAGCCCCAGCCGGTGTTCACCCCCAAGCGCAAGCTCATCATGGTTCTCTTCACCCTGGTGTTCCTGGTGATGGTCTACGGCGTCATTCCCTTTGACGAGATGGGCCTGGCCCTGCCGTCCTTAGGATGGTGGTTCCCGGAGCTCAGCGCGCTGTTCCTGCTGGGCGGCGTGGTCATCGGCTTTCTGGACGGCCAGCGGGAGGACGAGGTGGCGGAGACCTTTGTGGCCGGCTGCGCGGACCTGCTGGGGGTGGCCTTTATCATCGGCGTCAGCCGGGGCATTACCGTGCTGATGAACGACGGCGGCATCACGGACACCATCCTCCACTGGGGGGAGGAGGCCCTCTCCGGCGCGGGAGCGGTCAGCTTTGTGCTGCTGGTGTATTTGCTCTACCTGCCCCTGACGGTGTTGATTCCCTCCTCCTCGGGCCTTGCCACGCTGTCGGTGCCCATCATGGCCCCTCTGGGGGAGTTCGCCGGTGTGGGCGGCGATCTGGTGGTGACGGCATTTCAGTCCGCCTCGGGCCTTGTGAACATTGTCACGCCCACGGCGGCGGTGGTCATGGGCGCACTGGCCCTGGGCCACGTTCCCTATGACCGCTGGCTGAAATACGTCTGGAAACTGGTGCTGTATTTCCTGCTGCTGACCATGGTGTTCCTGGTGGTGGGCGTGTGGCTGGGATAGAGGACATGAGAGGCGGACGCAGCGGCGTCCGCCTCTCGGCGCTGCGCAGTGAATATTCATTACAATATTCACTGCGCCACGAAGGAGATACTTAAAAAATCAACAAAAAATAGGAGAGACGCAGCAGGTTTTCTGGGAAAATGGAAGAAGCAACCAAATAAATATACATAAATTCTGACAAGCTATTGACAGTTGGGCCAGAGAGTGGTAAGGTATCCACATCTCAACGGGAGGCCCCGTTTGAATGTGTAATTGTTCCGGATCGGAAAGAAACTTGATGGAAAAGGAAGATTGTATTATGAAGAAGTATTTTGCGCTTTTGCTGACTCTGGCCATGGTCCTGAGCCTGGCCGCCTGCGGCGGCGACAAGCCTGCCTCCCCTGACACTCCCGCTGATGTGGACGGCGCCGCCACGGTCTTCGCCACCGTGGAAGAGGGCAAGCTCCACATGTCCACCAACGCCGAGTTCCCTCCCTACGAGATGACCACCGATGCCGGCGGCTTCGAGGGCATCGATGTGGAGGTGGCGGACGCCATCGCCAAGAAGCTGGGACTGGAGCTGGTGGTGGACGACATGGGCTTTGACGCCGCTCTCACCGCTGTCCAGACCGGTCAGAGCGACATCGCCATGGCTGGCATCACCGTCACCGATGAGCGGAAAGAGGTCATGGATTTCTCCGACAGCTACGCCACCGGTATCCAGGTGGTCATCGTCAAGGAGGACTCCCCCATTCAGACGGTGGATGACCTGGCGAACGCCGAGATGATCGGCTGCCAGAAAGCCACCACCGGTTATATCTACTGCTCCGACTCCCCGGAGAACGGCGGCTACGGCGAGGACCATGTCACCGCCTACGATACCGGCGCCCTGGCGGTCATGGCCCTGGTCAACGGCCAGATTGACGCCGTGGTCATCGACAACGAGCCCGCCAAGAGCTTCGTGGCGGCCAACGAGGGGTTGAAGATCCTGGACACCGAGTTCGCCGTGGAGGACTACGCCATCGGCTTTGCCAAGGGCAACACCGCCCTGCTGGAGGCCGTCAACGCCGCCATGGCGGAGCTGAAGGCCGACGGCACCTTCCAGAACATTGTGGATAAGTATATCACCGCCGAATAAGGAGATTGAAAAGGGCGGCCGAAGGGCCGCCCTTTTTCATCGTGGAGAAAGAGAGAGGAGGCCCCCATGTTCCAATCGCTGACTGACTGGCTGATTCGCATTGGTCCCCGCCTGCAAAGGGCTTTCATTGAGGGTGACCGCTGGAAGCTCTACCTCCAGGGCTTAGGCACAACCCTGGAGCTGACTGTCATCGCCCTGATCTTCGGCGTGCTGCTGGGGTTGGTGGTGGCCGTCATCCGCTCCGCCCACGACCAGCAGCGCCTGGGACGGAGGAACCCCGTGCTGGGCATTTTAAACGTGCTCTGCCAGATCTACACCACCGTCATCCGGGGCACCCCCATGCTGGTGCAGCTGTTCATCTGGACCTTCGTCATCTTTCCCACCCAGCGCAACAAAGTGCTGGTGGCCTTTATCGGCCTGGGCGTCAACTCCGGTGCCTATGTGGCGGAGATCATCCGGGGCGGCCTTATGAGTGTGGACGCGGGCCAGTCCGAGGCGGGCCGCTCCCTGGGCCTGGGGTATTTTGACACCATGCGCTTTATCGTCATCCCCCAGGCGTTTAAGAACATTCTGCCGTCCCTTGGCAACGAGTTCATCACGCTGTTCAAGGACACTTCCCTGGCCCAGGCTATCGGCGGCGCAGAGATGCTCTACTATGCCAGCACCATCGGCGGAAGGACATTCGACTATATGCCGCCCCTGCTGGGCATCGCCGCCATGTACTTAGTCATCGTCATCGTCTTCACCTGGCTCCAGGGACGGCTTGAAAGGAGGCTGCGGGAAAGTGATCGACGTTAAAAACCTCTCCAAGTCCTTCGGGGACCATCTGGTGCTGGACGACATCTCCCAGCACATTTACCCTGGGGAAAAGGTGGTGGTCATCGGGCCCTCCGGCTCCGGCAAGTCCACCTTTCTCCGGTGCCTGAACTTGCTGGAGACCCCCAGCGCGGGCACCATCACCTTCCAGGGTACCGTCATCACTGACCCCAAGGTGAAAATCGACCAGGTGCGCCAGCAGATGGGCATGGTGTTTCAGCATTTCAACCTGTTTCCTAACATGACCATCCGGAGGAACATCACCCTGGCCCCGGTGCGCACGGGGCTGATGAAGCAGGAGGAGGCCGATGAGCTGGCCGGAACCCTGCTCCAGCGAGTGGATTTGACGGACAAGGCCGACGCCTACCCCAGCCAGCTCTCCGGCGGGCAGAAGCAGCGGGTGGCCATCGTCCGGGCCCTGGCCATGAAGCCCCAGCTGATGCTGTTTGACGAGCCCACCTCCGCCCTGGATCCGGAGATGGTGGGGGAGGTGCTGGACGTGATGAAGGAGCTGGCCCGGGACGGCATGACCATGGTGGTGG
>CAJUDV010000015.1 GCA_910585385.1 uncultured Oscillibacter sp.
CAACGGCCTCCAGCGCCTTCCCCGCTGCCTCACAGCTTTGTTAGAATACCAAAACGCCTCGGGAAAGTCAACCCTCTCTTTTCCAATTTGTGCACTTTTTTCCTCCTCACGGTTTCCGCTTCTCTTTGCCCTCTCCGTTCCCACGCCGCCCTAATACTGCTAATATTAACTATTAGCGTTTCTTATGGATTCTTTTGCACACTGCTGTATCTCTTCGTCATTTTCACAGGCCACGCCCTTTTATTCGTCAAAAAACGGCGGCATTCCCTTGGGAACGCCGCCGTCCATATCTCACTTTTATCGGTGCTCCGCCAGAAAAAACACCGCCATCAACCCCGGCCCTGTGTGGGCGCCGATGATGGGCCCCAGATCCACGATCAACAGCTCTTTGGGGTGGAACTCCGCCAGGATGCTCTCCCGCAGATTTTCCGCCTCCTCCCGGCAGCAGGCGTGGCTGATCATCATCGTCTGCTCCTCCGGGCGGACCACAGTCTCCCGAAGCCGCTTTACCAGGGCCGCCAAAGCCGCCTTACGCCCCCGCACCTTCTCCACGGGAATCAAATGCCCCTCATCGTCCACGTGAAGCACCGGCTTGATGTTCAGCATGGTTCCCACGGCCGCCGCGGTGGAGGAGAGCCGCCCGCCCCGCTTCAAATAGGTCAGGTCGTCCACGGTGAACCAGTGGGCCATGTGAAGCTTGGTCTCCTCCACAAAGTCCCGCACCTCCTCGATGGAGGCTCCGGCCCGCTGCCGGCGGCCCGCCAGGAGCACCAACAGGCCCTGGCCCGCGGAGGCAGCCAGGGTATCCACGGTATAGATCTTCCGCTCCGGGTACTTCTCCCTCAGCTCATTGGCGGCAATGGCACAGGCGTTCCGGGTGCTGGAGAGGCTGGAGGAAAAGCACAGAAACAGCACATCTTTTCCCGCCCGCAGGTGGCCCTCCATACCGTCCGTCAGCTCGGCCACGTTTGCGGCGGCGGTGACCGCCACAGCCCCGCCCCGCATCCGCTCATAGAACTCCGGGATTGACATGGCCCGTCCGTCAGGATAGTGGGGGTAGTTCTTTCCCTCCATGGTAAAGTTCAGCGGAAGCACCTCCGCGCCGGCCTGAGCCGCCAATTCCGGCGTCAGGTCACTGGAGGACTCCGTCAAAATCACATAGGGTTGATTCATCACGTCGCTTCCTTTCGGATTTAATTTTCATAATCATAGCACAGATTTTTAATTCTTTCCATATAAAATTTTCACAATCATATTGCTCTTTCGAAATTCAAACGTCTCTTAACGCCCGGTATCAGGTATACATATATAATATAGAGCAAGGGGCCGTCGGGGCCCCTTGCTCTATCTCCTCAGCGCAGCAGCAGCGGCTGCAGCTGCTCTCCCCGCAGGGCGGCGTCCACCGTCTCCGGGATTTTTCCGAAATCCGCCACCAGGGAACAGGGCTTCGCCGCGGCGTTGTCCTGCCCGAAGGGCACGAAGTAGTAGTTCTTCCGCATCAGCAGCTCGCCGATGTTCCTGGCCCCAGCGGCAAGACCGTCGTTGCTGGACACCGCCACCACCACCGGCCGGCCGTTGCGCAGGTGGGACTTGGCCGCCATGGTGACGGCGGTGTCAGCGATGCCGCCGGCCAGTTTTGCCATGGTGTTGCCGGTAGCCGGCGCGATTACCAGCACATCCAGCAGCTTTTTGGGCCCGATGGGCTCCACCGACGGGATGTCGCACAGGACCTCCTGTCCCGTCAGGTCCTCCAGCCGCTCCAGCAGGTCCTCGGAGGTACCGAAGCGGGTGTCCGTAAAGGCAGAGGTCTCCGAGACGATGGGGATCACCGTCTCATAGACCGCCGTCAGCTGTTCCAGCGCCTTGAGCGCTTGTTCGTGTGTACAGAAGGACCCGCTCACCGCAAATCCGACGCGTTCCGTTCTCACGCAGGGTCACTCCGTTCTTCCAATAGGATGTAATACACCGCGTCCCGGATCACTGCCGCCGCCGTGCGGGGCGAAAGCCGCCCCGGCAGGGACCTGGCCCAGACATTGGGCAGCCCCAGACTCTCCGCCGCCGCCAGGTCAATGCCCTGGACGGAGGCAAGGTCCACACACAGGCACCCGGCGGGCAGCTGCTCCAGCAGCGCCCGGCCCAGGACGGGCGAGGGGACGGTGTTGAATACCGCGCCGAAGCCGGACAGCGCCCCGTCCAGTTTCCCGGTCTCCAGAGCCCGCCAGCCATAGGCCCGAATCCAGGCCAGGTCCGCCGGACGGCGGGCCGCGGCGCTCACCCGGGCCCCCAGGCCGTGAAGGCGGTGGCACAGGAGCTTCCCGATGCGGCCAAAGCCCACTACCAGGCACTCCATGCCAAGAAGCGTCTCGTCCAGCCGCTCCATGGCCACCTGAATGGCACCCTCCGCCGTGGCGGCGGCGTTGGCCACCGTCAGCTCCTCCCGGAGGAAGTAGTCCTCCAGAACTAGGCCGCGGTCCGCCGCCTCCCGGCGCTGCTGGGGCTTTACCTGCCCCGCCAGCACCCGCTGGGCGGGAGACAGGCGGCGGAACAAATCCAGGGTGGGCATGGGGCCCTCCTGACAGTTCAGCACGCCGTCGCCCCGGCACAGCGGCAGGGGCAAAACCACCACGTCCGCCCCGGCGGCCCGGTCCAGGCCGCCGGCGCCCGCGGGCTTCCAGGCGTCCAGCCCATAAGTATGAACGGTATTTCCGTCCGCGGCCAGCAGCCGGCTCAGTTCCGCCTGCCGCCGGTCGCCTCCGATCAGGCCAAAGGTCTTCTCCATCCGGCACTCCCCCTCGCCCTATGGTATGGCGGGAGGAGGCGGTTGGTGATACTCAATTCAGAAGCTCCCACTCCACGAGAGGAGCGGAGGCGTCAAAGGCCGCTGTGTATTGATAGCACAGGTTCTCCCGAAAGGACACCCGCCAGGCGCCGCCGTCGATCCCCTCCTCCAGGTACCACGGGTCGAAAAAAACACCGTCCACGGTAACATCCATTCTGCTGGTATAGTTCAAACAATAGGCGTACACCGTTCCTGCCTGCTCACTGAAAATAACAAAATAGCCGCTTTGAATATAATCGCCCGTGTCGTGCTCCACATACAGCACACACTCCCGCTGTCCGTCCCCATTCAAATCCACCCAGGCCCGCCGCCGGGGAACAAGGGGTTTTTCCGCATGTTCCGTGATCCCGCCCGGCTGTGAATACTCCGCCATAGTGGTCCGCCCCGCGTCACCGCCCCAGCCGTCCCCGGAGACGGCGCAGAACGGCGCCCCACTCTCCAGCGCCGCCAGAATAAGCGGCCGGGCCGCGCCGTCCCGCTCCGGGTCCGTCTCCACCGCCGTTTCCTCCCGGCCATAGTCGTCGATGGGCAGCGTCAGCGGCGTGTGCTCCGGCCAATCCGCCATGGTGCGGCAGCTCCGGATGTACTCCGCCCCCGGCACCACATCCTCCATGCGGAAGGTCAAGTCGGAAAACTGTTTCTCCATGTCGGTCTCATAGAGATACTCCCCCTGGCGAAGCTCTCCGTCCTCCAGGGTAAGCCGGTACACAAAAACAGGTCCCTTCGGGGTATCCCGCACGATGATCCCCGGCCGGTCCGGACTGGTGAAGAAGGAGATGTACCGGTTCTCCTCTCTGCCCACCTCCGTGACCTCCCCGTCCCGGACGGTGTAAAAGCGGGTGTCCCAGCTGTCCCACCCGAAGCGGAGCACCAGCTCCGGCACGCCGTCCCAATCCAGATCATAGAGAAAGTACTCCTGGCTGAGACTCCCCACCTGTGCGGGGTGGAGATTCGGGTCATAATCCGGACGATCCACGTTCAGCACCGCCCGCTCCTCCTCACAGAGGTCCTCCAGGAACTTCACATAGACCTCCCGCCAGTCCTCCTCCGGCCCGATCACCTGAACCGGCGGCCCCTGAGCCTCCGTCGGCTCCTCCGCCGGAGACCCGCCGCAGCCGCTCAGCAGCAGGCACAAGATCAATCCAAACGCCAACTTTCGCATAAAAAATCACTTCCATACCGAGATAATCCCAGTATGGAAGCAATTCCGGTCTTTTTCAACAACAAAGTCGTGACAGGCCGGTTACAAACCGGCTACGATTCGGTGACAAATTCCAACAGCGCCTCCCGCTCATTGGGCAGTTCGCCGTCCACCACCTTGTTCAGCAGGGCCTCCAGCGTCCGCCCCACGGCGGGACCCCGGAGCCCCAGGGCCTTGAGGTCATTTCCGTTGACCGCCAGCTGTTTTAGGGAGAAGCAGGCGTCCTCCGCCAAAAGCCGGTCCAATATGGCCTCCCCCCTGGCGATCTCCTGCTGCCGGCCCCGGTAGGCGGGGGCCTGGGCCAGGTTGTCCGCGCGCTTCAAAGCCAGCAGCAGCCTCAGCTCCTCCTCCCCCAGCAGCCGCAGGACCCGGCGGACGCCTTTGTCCGTCCTGGGGATGTCCCGGTCGTGCCAGGCGATGAGCCGCGTCACCCGCTCCCGGAACTCATTTGGAAATCTCAGCCGCCGGAGCATTCCGTCCGCCAGCTCCACACTGACGGGGGCGTGGCCGTAGAAGTGGCCCACACCTCTTTCATCCAGCGTGAATGTGGAGGGCTTGCCGATGTCGTGGAGGAGGGCGGCGCACCGCAGTTCCGGAACGGGAGGCGTGCTGGCCAGGGCTGCGGTGCTGTGGTTCCACACGTCGTAGCAGTGGTGGATGTTCCGCTGGTCAAAGCGAACCATGGGCAGCACCTCCGGCCAGAAGGCGGCCACAGCAAGGACGTGGCCGTCCAGCGCCTCCTTGGCGTGCTGACCGCAGAGGAGCTTCAAAAGCTCCGCCTGAATCCGCTCCGGGGCGATCTTTCGGAGGAGTTCCCGGTTCCGCGCCAGGGCGGCGGAGGTCCCCGCCTCCATCTCCAATCCCAATACCGCCGAAAACCGCATTCCCCGGAGAATCCGCAGGGCGTCCTCCTGAAACCGCCGGTCCGGGTCTCCCACGCACCGCAGAAGGCCCCTTGCCAAATCCGCCCGGCCGCCGAAGGGGTCCCGCAATTCCCTCCGGAGGTCCAGCGCCATGGCGTTGACGGTGAAATCCCGCCGGGCCAGATCCTCCTCCAAGGAGGCGGTGAAGGCGACGCTCTCCGGGCGCCGGTGATCCCGGTACGCCCCGTCCAGGCGGTAGGTGGTGACCTCCACGGGCCCGTCCCCCGTTTTCACGGTGACAGTGCCGTGTTTCAGCCCCGTGGGCAGGGCCTGGTCCCCAAACACCGCCATGGTCTCCTCCGGCAGGGCGGAGGTGGTCACGTCCCAGTCCTCCGGCGTCCGGCCCAAAAGGGCGTCCCGCACGCAGCCGCCCACACACCACGCCTCATATCCAGCCGCCTCCAGCCTCTCCAAAAGCACCCTTACGCCCTCCGGAATCGCCAGCATCCCGCTCACCGCCTTTTTCTGTTGCATTTCCTGAAATTCTATACTATAATAATTTGCCAACGATCTGATTATATACCGCATTCCCCTCCCATGCAACGGAAAAAGCGGTTTTGGAAAGGAAGTCCCCCATGATAAACAACCCCAATCCCATCTCCGACTACCTCGTCCCCGGCAGGCGGGCCCACCTGGTGGGCATCGGCGGCGTGTCCATGTGCCCCCTGGCGGAGGTGCTGCTGGGCAAGGGCCTCCAGGTCCAGGGCTCCGACATGAACGACAGCGGCACCGTAGAGCGCCTGCGCTCCCTGGGCATTCCCGTGGCCATCGGCCACAACGCCGACAACCTGGGGGACTGCGACCTGGTGATCCGCACCGCCGCCGTCCACGACGGCAACCCGGAGATCGCCGGGGCCGTGGCCCGGGGAATCCCCGTCTACGAGCGGGCCCAGGCCTGGGGGGCCATCATGCGCCACTACCCCAACGCCCTGTGCGTCTCCGGCACCCACGGCAAGACCACCACCACCTCCATGTGCACCCACATCTTCATGGCGGCGGAGGCGGACCCCACCGTCATGATCGGCGGCACCCTGCCCCTGCTCCACTCCGGCTACCGGGTGGGCCGGGGGGACACCATCATCCTGGAGTCCTGCGAGTACTGCAACAGCTTCCTCAGCTTCTTCCCCACGGTGGCGGTGATCCTTAACGTGGAAACCGACCACCTGGACTTCTTCAAGGACCTGGAGGACATCAAGCGCTCCTTCCGCCGCTTCGCGGAACTGGTGCCCTCCACCGGCAGCGTCATCGTCAACGCCGACAACGAGGGCGCCCGGTCTGTGGCCCAGGGTCTGAACGCCTTTACCTTCGGCCTGGAGCCCGGGGCGGCGTGCACCGCCGTCAACCTCCGCGAGGAGAAGGGCCGCCCCGTCTTTGACATCCACGTCCACGGCCGGTTCTACGCCCGCGCGGCGCTGAGAGTCTATGGGCGGCACAATATCTCCAACGCCCTGGCGGCGGCCTCCGCCGCCTATGTGCTGGGCATCCCCGGGAAGGCCGTGGAGGAGGGCCTGGGCTCCTTCACCGGCGCGGGCCGCCGCTTCGAGTACAAGGGCGCCTTCAACGGGGCGGAGATCTACGACGATTACGCCCACCACCCCGACGAGCTCCACGCGCTGCTGACCACAGCCCGGGAGCTGGGCTACCGCCGTCTCATCGTGGCCTTCCAGCCCCACACCTACTCCCGCACCGCCAAGCTCTTCGACCAATTCGTGGAGGAGCTGAAACTGCCGGACGTCACCATCCTGGCGGAGATCTTCGCCGCCAGAGAGCAGAACACCCAGGGCATCTCCTCGGCAGACCTGTGCCGCCATGTCCCCGGGGCGGTGTACTGCTCCACTC
Source organism: uncultured Oscillibacter sp. (assembly GCA_910585385.1). GTDB lineage: Bacteria > Bacillota > Clostridia > Oscillospirales > Oscillospiraceae > Oscillibacter. The sequence continues at coordinate 6,803 of CAJUDV010000015.1, forward strand.
TGGACAAGGTGACGGAGCAGCTGCGAAAAACCGCCCAGCCCGGCGACCTGATTCTCACCGTGGGGGCCGGGGACATCTGCCGGGCCGGCGAGCGGCTCTTGGAGCGGGAGGCGTGACATGATGGAAATCTCCCCCCTGTTCCACAGCACCCGCCCGGAGGGAACCCTCCTCCCCCAGGAGGAGGCCGCCTTCTCCCTGCTGGAGGAGCTGGGCATCGGCTACGATAGGGTCTCCAGCGAACCCGCGGACACCATGGAAAAGTGCGCCGCCGTCGGCGAAGCTCTGGGGATGTCCGTCTGCAAGAACCTCTTTTTGTGCAACCGGCAGAAAACCCAGTTCTATCTCCTCTGCATGAGGCCCGATAAGCCCTTCCACACCAAAGACCTCTCCCGCCAAATCGGTTCCGCCCGCCTCTCCTTCGCCCCAGAGGAATCCCTCTGGGAACTCTTGCGCTGCACCCCCGGCTCCGCCACCATTCTGGGGCTGCCCAACGACAAGGAGCGCCTGGTGCAGCTGCTGATGGAGCGGGAGGTCTACCAGGCAGAGTACTTCAGCTGCCACCCCTGCGTCTGCACCAGCACCCTGAAGCTGAAAATGGCGGACGTACTGGAGAAATTTCTGCCCCGCACCGGCCACCAGGTTACGGTGGTGGACCTGTAACCGCCCTCTCCTCAGACAGGCAGACCCGGACCGGGAAACCGGTCCGGGTCTGCTCATATTCTCTCTACCAGCTGTGCCTTGCCCAAGACTGGGCGGCGGTCATGGCAAAAAATCCATAGTCCACACCGTCCCCGGCGTCGCCCCAGGTCGTGTCAATGTGAACCTCCTGCCCGTCCAGCAGGGCTACCGTCCAGATATGCCCCTCGCCGGACAGCGCCGTACAGCTGATGTCCTCCAGCTTCAAAAGCAGGTTGTAGGCCCCGGTGTACCCGTCGCACACGGCGGTGCCCTTGGCAAACAGGCCGTAGGGGATGTGGCTGAGGGACTTGTCCCCCGCGTCGTAGTCGTAGGTGCAGTTTTCGCAGATCCAGGTGTAGTAGACCCGGGCCTTTTCCGTCTCCGTCATGGCGGAGGTGAGCCGTCCGCTCTCCCACAGCTGTTCCCGGACAGCCAGGGCCGCAGCCATGGTCTCCTCCCGATACGCCCCGGTGCGCTCCCCCAAACTGGCGGCGGAGAAGGTCAGGGTCACCCGTCCCGCCTGGTTGTAGGTGCAGTAAACGGAGTTGTAGCTCTGCTCACAGTAGGTCTTTACAACGCCCAAAGCCTGCTCCATCACCCGCTTGGCCTCGGCGGCCGTGATGCCGGGATATTGCAGGGCCAGCACGCTGGACCCGCCGGCCAGCATATACCGCACGGTCTCGTCCATCTCCTCCGGAGTTCCGGGGGCCGGAACGTAGTCCCCAGGGGGCACCAGATCCGCCAGGGTGGGCTCCCGGCCGCCGTTCCCCTCCGTCAGGGTCCAGTCCGGTTTCAGCCGCAGGGACGGGTCCGCCATGCGGGTCAGCATGGCCGCCGCCGCGCCCCGGGTGACGGCGGCCTCCGGCAGGAAGGAGCCGGCGGCATCGCTTCCCACAGAGATCCCCGTCCGGTATAAAAAGAGAATATCCTGATAATAGGGCGTGTACTCCGACACGTCGGTGATGAACTTCCGGGAGGCATAGCCCTCCGTCACGATCTGGTCGTTGATGAGGGGCATCTCCTCCGCCGGCAGGACGCCCGCCAGCACATGGGCCACCTGGGCCCTGGTGGCTGGCTCGGCCAGCTGGGCGTCCAGCTCTGTCCCCAGCACGCCCTCCGCCTGGAGGTATCCGAGATACCTCAGGGCCGCCGGGCCGCCGTCTCCCCCGTAGGCGGCCGGGCCCCGCTCCGCCTCTCCGGTGCGGTAGATGCTGCGGATGCGCCCGGCAAAGATCACCACCTCCCCCACGGTCATGGGGTCCTGCAGGCCATAGGTGCCGTCGGCCCGGCCCTCGGAGAGGCCGTACTCGTACAGCGCCGCCACATTGTCATAGAAGGGCGAGGCGGTGGTCAGATCGGAGAACTGGCGGTCATAGGCCCGGCCCCGGACAAAGTTCTCCCGGCTGTCCTGGGCGGCGTGGGCGGGAATCGTCAAAAGCAGGGCGGCTGCCAGCAGCAGCGCCGGGATGCGGCGTCTCGTCACAGGAATACCTCCTTCTCACAGGCAGGGCGGTCAATCGGGAATATTCAGGTCCTCCGGGAGGCGGTCCTCCACATAGGGGTTGAGAAACTGGTTCACCAGAGCCAGGGTCTCCTCCGGGTCCACGTAGATATAGGGGGACTTCCACTCCCCGGGCAGGGTGCAGAAGTCAATGCGGTCCGGCCCCATGGTGATGAACTGGGCCCCCAGCCAGGCCAGGTTGTTGATGGTCAGGTCCGTCTCTACATACTGGTGGAAGATCTTCACAAACTCATTGACCTTGGTGACGTTGGCGGGAGTCAGCGTCTTTTTGGCCACGGCCTTCAAAAAGTTCTGCTGGGTGGTCATGCGGCCCACATCCTCGCTGCCGTAGCCGGTGCCGTCGTTGTTGTGCCGGAAGCGCACCACTTTCAGCGCGTCTTCGCCGTAGAGGAGGCGGGTGCCCTTCGTGAAGTGGATGGAGAGGTCCTGATAGGGGTCATCGTAGTCCATGTCGATGGGAATATAGAACTCCACGCCTCCGATGGCGTTCACCAGGGCCTCAAAGCCCCTGAGATCCACCAGCACCGTGTAGTCCACCGGGATGCCCAGCTGGTGGGACACCACCTCCGCCAGCAGCTCCATGCCGCCGGTGTTGTAGGCGGCGTTGATCTTGTGGTTCTTCCCGTTGAAAAAGGCCTTGCTGTCCCGGGGGATGCTGACGCCATAGGCGTAGCCGGTAGCGGCGTCCACCGCCAGGAGAATGTTGGTGTCGCTGCCGCCGTTGCCGTCATCCACACCGGAAACCAGGATGGTGTAGAAGTCCGGCTTCCGCTCCCGGTGGGACCGGAGGGCCTCCGCCGCCGCGTCCTCCTGAGGGTCCTCCTCCCCAGGCCCGTCCACTGTCTGAGCAGGGGGCAGATCCTCCGCTCTCTGCTCCGGCGCCTGGAAAAAGCTGTGGACACCGGCGTAAATCACAGCCACGGTCAAAACCGCCAGAATGACGATCAGGGGCATGTTGTTCCGCTCACGGCGGCGGGATCGGGGATTTGGCATGGGAAGCTCTCCTTATCGGCGCGGCGGCAGGATCACGCAGCGCCGCGAAATTTTTTGATTGACATAACGCGTCTCCTATTATACGGCCCCGCCGCGAAAAACACAAGAGGGAAATCCGGGTTTCCTGTCCGGCAGGGCCTGTCCCACGCCAAAGACACGGGGAAGAAGGGCCGGCAAGCCGTCCCAAATGCCTTGGGGCGGCCTGCCGGCAGCCTATTCCGTCTCCTCCTCCGTCTCCTCCTGTACCGCCGCGATCCGCTCCAGCAGCGCCTTGATGTCTGCCAGCAGCTCGTTCTGATAGGACAGGGCGCAGTGGACAAAGTGGAGGGCCGAGTCCGCCTGCTGAAGGGGCTCCGTGCCGTCTACCGGATGGGGCCAGCGGCGGACGGGAGGCTCCGGCGTAGTCGGCACGCCGGAGACCGCCGGCAATCCCGCCTCCGCCACTCTGGGGCGGTTCCGCCCCTGCATCTGCTTCGCCATATCGATTCCTCCTTATGTGCCGCGGTACTTCCTGCGGGTGGCGATGCCGCCCCGGATATGCCGCTGGGCCTTGTTGACGTCCAAAACTTCTTTGACCTGTATGTACAGCGCCCGGTTGAACTGGGGCAGCCGCTCGGAGATGTCCTTATGTACGGTGGATTTGCTGATGCCGAATTTCTGCGCGGCGGCGCGGACAGTGGTCCGGTTCTCTATGATGTACTGGGCCAGGCGCTCTGCCCGCTCCTCCATGTTTCCCTTCAAAACACAACACTCCCCGCCTCTAGTTGCTCTATCCTATGCGGCGCGGCACGGGGATATGTTCCCCCAGGGCTCCGGAAAATGAAGCGCAGAGAAAATTTTAGGAAAATTTGGTAGTTTCTTACAATGGACAAACGGCGCCGTTTCTGCAAGAATAGACCCTGTGCGCCGGCAGAGGCTTTGGGAGAAAATTTTCCAAAAGTGATATTTGCGACTATGCAAACTATATCTTGTGTGCTAGAATAATCGAGCATCACAAGATATATAACCATTTGCAAATACAGATCTGTAACGGCACAGTTTACAGACAAGATGAGGAGAACGCGTCCATGAACGTTATCAAGCGGAACAGCACAGAGGTCAGTTTTGACATTACCAAAATCATCGCGGCCATCACCATGGCCAACGAGAGCATCCCGGAGTCCAGCCGCATGACGCCGGTGCAGATTCGCCGGATCGCCGAATCCGTGGAGCTCAACTGCCAAAAGCTGGACCGCGCCCCTTCCGTGGAGGAGATTCAGGACCTGGTGGAGTACCAGATCATGGCCCACGGCGCCTTCGAGGCGGCCAAGAGCTACATCACCTACCGCTACACCCGCTCCCTCATCCGCAAGAGCAACACCACCGACGACAAAATTCTCACCCTCATCGAGTGCAACAACGAGGAGGCCAAGCAGGAGAACAGCAACAAAAACCCCACGGTGAACTCCGTCCAGCGGGACTATATGGCCGGCGAGGTCAGCCGGGACATCACCAGCCGCCTTCTCCTGCCCCCGGATATTGTGGAGGCCCACAACGCCGGCATCATCCACTTTCACGACACGGACTACTATGCCCAGCACATGCACAACTGCGACTTAGTGGACCTGGAGGACATGCTGCAAAACGGCACCGTCATCTCCGGCACCCTGATCGAAAAGCCCCACTCCTTTTCCACCGCCTGCAACATCGCCACCCAGATCATCGCCCAGGTGGCCTCCAACCAGTACGGCGGCCAGTCCATCTCCCTGACCCATCTGGCCCCCTTTGTGGACGTCAGCCGGAAGAAGATCCGCAAGAGCGTAGAGCAGGAGCTGCGGGACATCAGCGCCTCCGTTTCGCCGGACAGGCTCCAGGAGATGGTGGAGACCCGGCTGCTGGAGGAGATCCGCCGGGGCGTGCAGACCATTCAGTACCAGGTGGTGACACTGCTGACCACCAACGGACAGGCTCCCTTTGTCACCGTGTTCATGTACCTGGGGGAGACTGACGACCCCCAGACCAAGCACGATCTGGCCCTCATCATCGAGGAGGTCCTCAAGCAGCGATACGAGGGCGTGAAAAACGAATCCGGCGTGTGGATCACCCCCGCCTTTCCCAAGCTGATCTACGTGTTGGAGGAGGACAACGTCAACCCCGGCACTCCCTATTACTACCTGACAGAGCTCTCCGCCAAGTGTACCGCCCGCCGCATGGTGCCGGACTATATCTCCGAGAAAAAGATGCTGGAGCTGAAGGTGGACAAAAACGGCGACGGCAACTGCTACCCCTGCATGGGCTGCCGCAGCTTCCTGACCCCCTATGTGGACCCGGAGACGGGCAAGCCCAAATACTACGGCCGGTTCAACCAGGGCGTTGTGACCATCAGCCTTCCCGACGTAGCCCTGACCTCCGGGGGGAATATCGAGAAGTTCTGGAAGATCTTTGACGAGCGGCTGGAGCTGTGCCACCGGGCCCTTCTGTGCCGCCACGAGCGGCTCAGGGGCACTCTCTCCGACGCCGCCCCCATCCTCTGGCAGTACGGCGCCTGCGCCCGGCTCAAGAAGGGCGAGCCCATCGACAAACTCCTCTACGGCGGCTACTCCACCATCTCCCTGGGCTACGCCGGTCTCTACGAGTGCGTGAAATACATGACCGGCAAGAGCCACACGGACCCCGCCGCCACCCCCTTTGCCCTGGAGATCATGGAGACCATGAACGCCGCCTGCCGGAAGTGGAAGGCCGCGCACAACATCGACTTCAGCCTCTACGGCACGCCCCTGGAGTCCACCACCTACAAGTTTGCCAAATGCCTCCAGAAGCGGTTTGGCGTCATTGAGGGCATTACGGACAAAGGCTACATCACCAACAGCTACCACGTCCACGTGACGGAGGAGATCGATGCCTTCACCAAGCTGAAATTCGAGGCCCAGTTCCAGCACCTGTCCCCCGGCGGCGCCATCAGCTATGTGGAGGTGCCGGACATGCAGAACAACCTGGAGGCGGTGCTCCAGGTGATGCGCTTCATCTACGACAACATCATCTACGCTGAGCTGAACACCAAGAGCGACTACTGCCAGGTCTGCGGCTGGGACGGTGAGATCCAGATTTCCGAGGAGGGCGGCAAGCTCATTTGGAAATGCCCCCAGTGCGGCAACACCGATCAGGACAAGATGAACGTGGCCCGCCGCACCTGCGGCTACATCGGAACCCAGTTCTGGAACCAGGGCCGGACCCAGGAGATCCGGGACCGGGTGCTGCACCTGTAAGCGCCGTGATACGGTGAGCGCGTTTTGAATGAAAGGAGAATTCGATATGTCAATCCAATCTGCGTATGACGAAATCCTGGAGGATACCCAGTGCCCAAATTGCGGATGCGTGGGTATGCTGCCCAACGGCAGTTTTGACTACTGCTGTCCAAACTGTGACTACGAGGGCTCCCTTGAGGACGATTAACCGACAGCGCGGCTATGTACTACGGAGAGATCAAAAACTGCGATATCGCCAATGGCGAGGGCGTCCGGGTGACGCTGTTCGTCTCCGGCTGCACTAACCGCTGCCCCCACTGCTTCCAGCCCCAGACCTGGGACTTTACCTACGGCCAGCCCTTCACGGCGGAGACGGAGGAAGGCCTGCTCTCCCTGCTGGCCCCGGATTACATCAATGGCCTGACCCTGCTGGGAGGCGAACCCTTTGAACCGGAGAACCAGCGATCGCTGCTGCCCTTCCTCCGCCGGGTGCAGGAGCGGTTTCCGGAGAAAAATATCTGGTGCTTCACCGGTTTTACCTACGAGGAACTCCTGACCGAGGGAAGCCATCCCCGGTGCGAGGTGACGGATGAGCTTCTCTCTTTGCTGGACGTGCTGGTGGACGGGCGGTTTGTGGAGGAACTGAAAAATATCGGACTGCGGTTTCGGGGGAGTTCCAATCAGCGGCTGATTGATTTGAACGCCACACGGCGGAGCGGGAAGATCATTCTTCTGCCGGACCGAAAGCGGGGAATTTGATAAAAGTTTCGCACAAGCCTTTTCAAAGGCTTGTGGGGTTCCGGGGCAAAGCCCCGGGTCGCGCCGCGCACGGCACGAAATTCCCAACCCCTGTTTTTTCTGTGCGAGGCAAAAAACTCTGCAAGTGAGAGCGCCTTTGCCGCCCTTTGGGCGGCAAAGGCGCTCTTCACATCTTCCCCTCACTTGGTGTGCACCGATCCCCGGCCATAGAACCACCAAATACGCAAAAATGATGCGGCTGTGACAGCCGCATCATTTTTATTCTTAGAGCAGTTCGGTATGCCGTATTTTTCCCGCTCCGCTCGAAACCGCAGGGGGCTTTGCCCCCTGCACCCCCACCGCCCTTTGAAAAGGGCGGCCCCAAACTTCAGCAATCTCCTCTTTTACTCCACAGTGTTCCGCAGAACACCGATTCCCGCAATCTCGCACTCCACCACGTCGCCAGGTTTCAAAAATTTCGGCGGGTCAAAGCCCATGCCCACTCCGGCGGGGGTGCCTGTTGCGATGATGGTTCCCGGCAGCAGCGTCATGCCGGCCGTCAGCTCCTCCAGCACCTCGGCGATGGAGTTGATCAGCAGGGCCGTGTTGGCCGCCTGCCGCGTCTCCCCGTTCACCCTGGAGGAGATGTCCAGGGCGGGGGGAAAGGCGATCTCTTCCGCCGTGACGATGCAGGGCCCCATGGGGGTGAAACCGTCCAGGCTCTTGCCAAAGTACCACTGCTTGTGGCCAGTCTGCACATCCCGGGCGGAGACGTCGTTGACGACGGTGTAGCCAAAGATGTACTCCCCGGCCTCCGCCGCCTTCACATTCCGGGCGGTCTTTCCTAGAATCACCGCCAGTTCCGCCTCGTAATCCAGCCGCTCCACCAGGCCCGGGTGGCTCCGGATGGCCCCCTCCGGAGCCACAGCCTCCGTCACCCGCTTGGAGAAGTATACCGCCACGGGCTTTTCCTTGGCAAAGGCCCCGGCGTCGTAACCGGCGGCCTCCTCCAGGTGGGCCTTGTAGTTCATGCCAAGACAGATCATGTCCTGCCGGGGTCGGGGAATGGGGGCCAGCAGTGTGACCGCCCCCAGGGGGACCGCCTCCCCGGCCCGGGCGGCGGCGCCCGCCAGGTCTCCACCCTCAATCAGAGCGTTCATATCCACACAGGGCAGGGGCCGGACAGCGGCGCCGTCCGGGCTCAGAATCCCCACCCGCTCCCTTCCGTCCTGGAGATAGGTGACCAGTTTCATCGTTCCTCCTAATTACGGCAGCAGCAGCTTGTCGTCCGCCTCGTCGGACCCGCTGCCGCCCCAAACGGCCTCCCGGCCGTTCGGGGTCCCCGAAAATTTGATTTGCCCCGGGCGGAATGAATCCGCCCGGGTCCAAGATCCCGCTTTCGCGGGATACTTGTACGCGTTCATCCGCGCCCCGCTCTGCGGGGCCCCAGTCAGCGGCTCAGGAAAGCAGCAGCTTGTCGTCCGCCTCGTCGGACCCGCTGACTTTGCTGAACAGCTCCAGCAGCTGAGGGACGGTAAGCTTCTTCTTCTCCTCGCCGGAGACGTCGATGACAATCTTTCCGTCGTACATCATAATGAGCCGGTTGCCGTGCTGAATGGCGTCTTTCATGTTGTGGGTGACCATCATGGTAGTCAGGCGGTTCTCCGCCACGATTTTGTCGGAGAGCTCCAGCACCTTGGCGGCGGTCTTGGGGTCCAGGGCGGCGGTGTGCTCGTCCAGGAGCAGGAGCTTGGGCTTTTTCAGTGAGGCCATCAGCAGCGTCAGCGCCTGGCGCTGGCCGCCGGAGAGGAGGCCCACCTTGCTGGTGAGCCGGTCCTCCAGCCCCAGGCCCAGACCGCTGAGCAACGCCTGGTACCGGTCCTTCTCGGTCTTGGTGAGGCCCCACTGGAGTCCCCGCCGCTGGCCCCGGCGGGCCGCCAGGGCCAAATTCTCCACAATCTGCATGGTGGGCGCGGTGCCCATCATGGGGTCCTGGAACACCCGGCCGATGAAGGCCGCCCGCCTGTGCTCCGGCAGGCGGGTGACGTCGGTGCCGCCGATGGAGATGGTGCCCGCGTCCACCGCCCAGGTGCCGGCCACGGCGTTGAGCATGGTGCTCTTACCCGCGCCGTTGCCGCCGATGACGGTGCAGAAATCCCCCTCGTTCAGGGTGAGGGTGACGCCCCGCAGGGCCTGCTTCTCGTTGACAGTCCCGGCGTTGAAGGTCTTCCAGATCTCCTTGATCTCAAGCATTTGCGGCGCCTCCCTTCTTTACGGGCTTTGCGAAGTAGCGGCCCTTCCAGTAGGGGACAGTCAGGAATACGGCCACAATCAGGGCGGAGATCAGCTTCAAATAGTTGGTATCAATGCCGCTGAGACTCACCACCGCCTGGATGACGATATAGTAGATGATGGCGCCGATGGACACCGCCAGCAGCTTCAGGGCGAAGTTTCGGAAGATCCTGGAGAACAGCACCTCGCCGATGATGACGGCGGCCAGGCCGATGACAATGGCGCCTTTGCCCATGCTGGAGTCCGCAAAGCTCTGGTATTGAGCCAGCAGCGCGCCGGACAGGGCCACCAGGCCGTTGGAGATCATCAGGCCCAGCACCTTGCCGGTGTCGGTGTTGATGCCCTGGGCCCGGGCCATGTTGGGGTTGGCGCCGGTGGCCCGGAGAGCGGCCCCCAGCTCCGTGCCGAAGAACCAGTACAGGGCCGCAATGATGGCCGCGGTGAACAGGCCCACCACCAGGATGGGGTGGCGGTAGATGGGCCGGGTCCCCTTGGCCACCTCCTGAACAAACCGCAGGGATACCAGGAGCCTGTCCAGATTCGTCTGGTCAATGACGTTGATGGCCACGTTGGCCTTCATGCCCATAATGGCCAGGTTGATGGACCACAGTCCCAGCTGGGTCAAAATGCCTGCCAGGATGGCTGGGATGCCGCATACCGTGTGGAGCAGGCCCGTGACCAGGCCCGTGGCCATGCCAATCACCAGGGCCGCCAGCAGCGCCAGCCAGAGGTTGACCCCGCTGCCGAAGAGCACCACGAAGGTGGCGCCGCCGGTACAGAAGGATCCGTCCACCGTCAGGTCGGCAATGTCCAGAATTTTATAGGTGATGTAGACGCCAATGGCCATAATCCCCCAGATCAGTCCCTGGGAGACGGCCCCCGGCAGCGCGCCGATGAAATTCATCATAAACCGATGCCTCCAAAAAGTTGATGGAAAAAGAGCGGAAAACGCTGTCCCTTATCATAGCCGAAAAGAGCGGAAAAAGGAACCCCCTTTCCGCTCTTTCGGTGTTTTTGGTTGGAGAGCTCCGAGAGCAGGGCGGAGTCAGCCGATGGCCTCGTAGCCGGAGGGGACCTCCTTGCCCAGAGCCTCGCACATGGGAGGATTGTACTTCTTCACAAACTCGGGGGCGTACTCGATGGGCATGGTGGAGATGTCCGCCTCGCCGGTGAGGATCTTGGCGGCCATTTCGCCGGTTTTGTAGCCGATGTCATAGTAGCTGATGGACAGCGTGGCCATGCCGCAGCCGGCGCAGATGCCCTCCTCGCCGCAGAACACGGGGATGTTGCCCCGGCAGATGTTGTCGATGATAGGAGTGTTGGAGGCGGCGGAGTTGTCCGTGGGGATATACAGTACGTCGCTGGCGTCCACGGCGGACTGGCACACGGCGGCAATGTCGTTGGAGTCGGCAAAGGCGTACTGGGTGCAGGTGTAGCCCATGTCCTCCAGATAGGCCTGGACCGTGTCCACCTGATACTGGCTGTTGGCCTCGTTGGAGCAGTACAGCAGTCCGACGTTCTTGGCGTCCGGGTACCACTCCTGGATCATGGCCGCCTGCTGGTCTAGGGGGGCCAAATCGGAGGTGCCGGAGACGTTGCCGCCCACAATACCGGAGAAGTTCTCAATGCCGAAGGCCACGCCGTACTCCGTGACGGAGGTGCCCAGGATGGGGATGTCCCCGGTGGCGGCGGCCGCCGCCTGAAGAGCCGGGGTGGCATTTGCCATAATCAGATCCACGTTCTGGGAGACAAAGGCATTTGCAATGGTGGAGCAGGTGGCCGGATCTTCGGCGGCGTTCTGCAGATCGGGTTTCCAGCCATCCTCACCGAATTGATCGTTCATGGCGTCGATAAAGCCGTTGGTGGCGGCATCCAGAGCGTCGTGGGTGACGTACTGGGAGATGCCCACGGTATAGACCTTGCCGGCGGGCGCGGTGGACTCCGCCGGAGCGGCAGGCGCATTTTGGTCCGTATCGGCGGGGGCGCTGCCGCCCTGGCCGGCGTCTCCGCCGCAGGCGGCCAGGCTCACGACCATGAAGACGGCCAGGAGCAACGCAAGAATCTTCTTTTTCATCGTAAATCTCTCCTTATGGTGGTTTGGATCGTGAGAGATGCCTCTCCAATTCTTTTACACTATATAGCTTTAAAGGGATAAAGTCAATGGTCGTTTTTGACAAATAGGCCCCTCCGTTTTTACTCCTTCCTGTGTATTCCCGGCAAAAGAGCCCCGCTTCGAATTTCCCGTTGACAGAGAAAATCTCAGGTGGTACACTTGTGGAGTATTTTTGGAACGCCGCGATTTGCGGCATATGCCGCAAACGACAACCGAACACCACCGGCAGACACCGCGGATCGCAGCTGAGAGTCCCGAAAGAGACCGGGATTTCTCACCCCTGCGACGGTCCCGCGGTGGTTTTTCTTTTTTGGGCAGAACCGCCCGGCCGCCGGTATGAATTCCGCAAAATCTATCAAAACTGATTGGTAAAGGTAAGGTGAGGGCATGAAAACAAAATTTGTATTTGTCACCGGCGGCGTGGTGTCCGGACTGGGTAAGGGCATCTGCGCGGCGTCCCTGGGACGTCTGCTGAAACAGCGGGGCCTCCGGGTGCGGAACCAGAAGTTCGACCCCTATATCAATGTGGACCCCGGCACCATGAGCCCCTATCAGCACGGGGAGGTCTTTGTCACGGAGGATGGCGCGGAAACAGACCTGGATCTGGGGCACTACGAGCGGTTTGTGGACGAGGACCTCAGCGGCAGCAGCTCCGTGTCCTCCGGCGGGATCTACTGGTCCGTGCTGAACCGGGAGCGCCGGGGGGACTACCTGGGGGCCACGGTTCAGATCATCCCCCACATCACCGGCGAGATCAAGGAGCGGATCTACGCCATGGCCGGGGAGGATGTGGACGTGGTGATCTGCGAAATCGGCGGCACTGTGGGCGATATTGAGTCCCAGCCCTTTTTGGAGGCCATCCGCCAGGTGCGGGCGGAGCGGCCTCTGGGGGATGTGGCGTTTATCCACGTGCCCCTTATCGTCCAGGTCCCGGGCTCCGGGGAGCTGAAGTCCAAGCCCACCCAGCACTCGGTGAAGGAGCTCCTCTCCCTGGGCATCCAGCCGGACATCCTGGTGTGCCGGTGCGGCGTGCCCATCACGGAGGAGGTGCGGCGGAAGATCGCCCTGTTCTGCAATGTCCGGCCGGAGTGCGTCATCCAGAACGCCACCGCCTCCACCCTGTACGAGGTGCCCCTGCTGATGGCGGAGGAGGGCCTGGACGAGGCGGTGTGCCGGAAGCTGGGCCTCATCACCCACCGGCCGGACCTGCGGGAGTGGACCGCCATGGTGAAGCGGGAGAAGGCTGCCAGCCGCCGGGTGCCCATCGCCCTGGTGGGGAAGTACACCCAGCTCCACGACGCCTATCTCTCCGTGGTGGAGTCCTTGAACCACGCAGGCACCGCCAACGATGCCATCGTGGAAATCCAATGGGTGGACTCCGGAGAGCTGACCGCGGAGAACACGGCGGAAAAGCTCTCCGGCTGCGCCGGCGTGCTGGTGCCCGGGGGCTTCGGCGGCCGGGGCGTCGAGGGTATGATCTCCGCCATTCAGTATGCCCGGGAGCACTGCGTTCCTTACTTCGGCATCTGTCTTGGCATGCAGATGGCGGTGGTGGAGTTCGCCCGTCACGTGCTGGGCTGGGAGGACGCCAACTCCACGGAGTTCGACCCCGCCGTGAGGCGCCCGGTCATCGGCCTGATGCCGGACCAGATAAGCGTGACGGAAAAGGGCGGCACCATGCGCCTGGGCCGGTACCCCTGCGTGCTGGCGGAGGGCACCCGCAGCCGCGCGCTCTACGGCGCGTCGGAGATCTCCGAGCGCCACCGCCACCGCTACGAGTTCAATAACGAGTTTCGGGAGGCATTTCAGGCGGCGGGACTGGTTCTGGCGGGCGCCTCCCCCGACGGACGCCTGGTGGAGGTGGTGGAGCTGCCGGAGCACCCCTGGTTTGTGGCTGCCCAGTTCCACCCGGAGTTCAAAAGCCGTCCCGACCGGCCCCACCCGCTGTTCTACGGCTTTGTAAAAGCCGCGCTGGCCATCGGGCCGTCCTGGGAAAGCGGCTTGAAGTAACGCCGGAAAGGGGCTATAATCAGATCATCCATATTAAAGGCGTTATTGTGGCGCCGAGCCCCCCTCCGGCCTCCAAATGCCGGATTTTCCAAAGGGCTCGCCGCCTGACGTCACTGGCGCATTCTCCCGCCCCAGGCCGAAAAATCCCCTGCCGCTCATTTTGATCCCAATACGCCAACTAGGAGGTACTCTAACATGAATCACTTTCAGAATATCGCCGCCCGGCTGGAGGCCTACGGTCTCGACGCCATGCTTCTCTCCTGCGAGGCCAACCGCTTCTACGCCTCCGGCTTCCACTCCTCCGGCACCGACGGCATGGCTCTGGTCACCCGGAACAAACACTATTACTTCACCGACTCCCGCTATACCGAAGCCGCCGGACGGACCCTCCGGGACGCGGAACTGCGGAAGGTGGGGGGCGGAACAGGTTACTCCGCCCGGCTGAAAGAGGCCATTCAGGAGCAGTCCATTCAAAAAATGGGCTTTGAAGACGGTTATATGACCGTCAAGGAGTTCGAGACATACCGCAAAGCCCTGCCCTGTGAGCTGGTGCCCGCCACGGACCTGCTGCTGGAGCTGCGCCGGGTAAAGAGCCGGGAGGAGCTGGAGGTCATGACCGCCGCCCAGCGCATCGCCGAGCGGGCGCTGGAGGACATTTTGCAGGAGATTCGCCCCGGCGTGACAGAGCGGGAGATCGCCGCCCGGCTCCAGTATCTGATGCTCCACTACGGTGCAGAGAACATGTCCTTTGATCCCATCGTAGTCTCCGGCCCCAACGGCAGCCTCCCCCACGGCGTGCCCTCGGAGAAGGAGATTCAATCCGGGGAGTTTGTCACCATGGATTTTGGCTGTATCTGCCATGGCTACTGCTCCGACATGACCCGCACCGTGGCGGTGGGGTCCGTGACGGAGGAGATGCGCGCCGTGTATGAGACGGTGCTGGCAGCCCAAAAGGCGGGCATCGCCGCCGCCCGTGCCGGCGTCACCGGGAAAGCGGTGGACGCCGCCGCCCGGCAGGTCATTGAGGCCGCCGGATATGGGAGGTATTTCGGTCACGGCTTTGGCCACGGGGTGGGCGTGGAGATCCACGAGGCCCCCACTGCCTCCTCCGCCAATGACAAACCCCTCCCGGCGGGGGCGGTGATCTCCGCGGAGCCGGGGATCTACCTCCCCGGGAGGCTGGGGGTGCGGATTGAGGACGTCATCGTCCTCACGGAGGACGGCTGCGAGAACCTGACCCGGGCCCCCAAGGAGCTGCTGATTCTGTGAGAAACCACGCGGCTCCCTGGGCGGCAATACCGGCGCCGCGGTCATCACACAGGTGATAGCGCACTGTGTGTTCTGCATTTCCAGAATACACGTTGGACCACAGGCCGGACTGAGCCCTTGAAGGTCCGGTCTATAAGCTCCCCGCTAAACCGGCGTCTGATGTCCAAAGGCTCTCAAAAAATAGTCGTTTATATCATCTCTCGTGCGGAAAATAAAAATGTTCTTCTCACATTGAAAGCGATCAATTAAGCCATAAATGGCCGGCATCTCATTTTGCGGGAAGTCCAAAATCCACTGCCTGAACTCCTCGTCAAACTCTCTCTCCGTCCATGGCAGATCCTCACGGGGCTTCCCTATGCGTGATTCCGCCGCCGCAAGACATTCCTCCACCGGTAAATCCAGCAAAAATACGGCGTCGCAGACTTGAAACCGCGCTTCCAGCGTCCTGCCATAATTTCCATCAATAATCCATCTGTCTCCTGAAAGAATCTCCTTCAGCCTGTTGTCAAATTCACCCCTGCCGACCGTTGTCCTGTCAGGTTTATGCCACAGCATATCGAGGTAATATAAGGGCAGGCCGGTTTTGTCTCTCAGCCTCCTGGCAAATGTGCTCTTTCCCGCCCCCGGGCAGCCGATGACAATTATTTTTTCAAACATACGCTTTCCCTTTTAAATTCTCATAAACTGCCCCAATTTTACCATGGAATCCGGTTTCGCTCAACATATTTTCCCGGAATCGGCCAAATTTGAAACCGGCACCGCCCCGCCTGATCTTAAGGGAGGCTCCGTCCCCCTCCGTTGACAAAACCGCTCCCGGACGGTATGATGGAATCATCATAAGCGTATCTCTCCCACAAAGGAGGTCCCTATGGACACCGTATATATCACCGGGCACCGCAACCCGGACACCGACTCCATCGTCTCCGCCATGGCCTACGCCGCGCTGAAAAACGCCCTGGGCCAGCGGGAGTACAAGGCCGCCCGGCTGGGTCAGGTCAGCGACGAGACCCAGATCGTGCTGGACCGCTTCGGCTTCCGTCCCCCCATGCTCATCAGCGACCTGCGCACCCAGGTCCGGGATCTGGACTACGACACGCCCCCCTCCCTGTCCGCCGCCGCCACCATCAGCCGGGGCTGGCAGACCATGCAGAGCGAGCGGATCTCCGTCCTGCCCGTGGCCAACGAGGACGGCACGCTGTACGGAATGCTCTCCGCCGGAGACGTGGCGGGCTACGACATGACCTCTGTCCGGGACCCCCGCATGGGGGAGATCCCCGTGTACAACCTCCTGTCCGTGCTGGAAGGCAAGATCTTAAACGAGGGCGGCGAGCTGAAGGACGTGATCTCCGGCGAGGTTACCATCGCCCTGCCCGCCAGCCGGGAGAACCTGATGTTCTCCTCCAAGGACAGCATCGTGGTCTGCGGCGACCAGCCGGACATGATCCGCCGGGCCCTGGAGCTGGGAGTCAACTGCGTCATTGTCTGCCAGGCGGAGGTCTCCCCGGAGCTGCTGGACGCCAGGACCAGCACCTGCGTCATCTCCACCCCCATCGACGCCTACCAGGCCGTGCGCCTGATCTGCCACGCTCTCCCCATCTCCCACATCTGCAACAGCCGGGATCTGGTCTGCTTCCATCTGGACGACTATATTGACGACGTGCAGGACGCCGTGCTGGAGAGCCGCTTCCGGGCCTACCCCATTTTGGACGAAAACGAGCGGGTGGTGGGCATGCTGTCCCGCTACCACCTGCTGCGCCCCCGCCGTAAGCGGGTGGTGCTGATGGACCACAACGAAAAGGCCCAGTCCGTCATCGGGCTGGACCAGGCGGAGATTCTGGAGATTGTGGACCACCATCGCCTGGCGGACATCGAGACCAAAAATCCCGTCTACGTGCGCAACGAGCCCGTGGGCAGCACCACCACCATCGTGGCGAACATGTACCAGGAGAAGGGGCTGATGCCCACCGCCAAAATGGCGGGCCTCATGGCGGCCGCCATTATCTCCGACACCGTTATGTTCAAGTCTCCCACCTGCACCCAGCGGGACATCGACGTGGCCACCCGCATGGCCCGCATTGCCAACCTCTCCCTGGAGGAACTGGGCAAGGCCATTTTTTCCGCCACCTGCGGGGACGACAAAACGGTAGACGCCATGCTCCACACGGATTACAAGGAGTTTCACATCGCGGGCCACAATCTGGCGGTGAGCCAGATCACCTGCATGGACTCCGACCGCCTCATGGCCCGGAAGGACGAGTTCCTGGCTGCCATGGAGACTGTCCACCGGCAGCGGAAGCTGAACACCGTGGTCCTGATGATCACTGACGTACTGCTGGAGGGCACCTGGCTTCTCTATGTGGGGGATGAGGACACCATCGAGCAGGCCTTCAGCATCAAGGGCGCGAAAAACAGCGTCTTCCTGCCCAGGATTATGTCCCGGAAGAAACAAGTCATCCCCACGCTGTCGGCGCTGTGGGGCTGATTCTCCCCCGAAGACAGCGAAAAACCGGCGGCGCGGAGGTCCCGCGCCGCCGGTTTTATGTCAATTTCACCGCGTTTCGCCTCACAATAGGGAACGGGCCAGCCTCGCGGCTGGCCCGTTCCCTATTTTTTGGAAGATTGGATGAAAAGAAGTTTTGTCTCTTGCAAGTATTAAGATACAGGAGAGTTGTTAAGCAAACCAGCGTCAATTGTTACAAAAGATTTAAATCTCAAAATATTTTTATGTCAACTTGTCCCGCCCCTGCCGAAGGCCCTCGAAAAACGCCGACAGCGCCTCCCGGCACTCCGCCTCCAGAACCCCGCCAACCAGGGCGGGGCGGTTGGGAAAGTCCTCCATAAACAGGTTCATCACGCCGCCGCAGGCCCCGAACGCCCTGTCCCGGGCGCCGTACCATACGCGGGAGATCCGGGTGTTTAAAATCGCCCCGGCGCACATGGGGCAGGGCTCCAGCGTGACATACAGCTCGCACTCCTCCAGCCGCCAGGTGCCGAGAACCTCATTGGCCTGGGCGATGGCCTCCATCTCCGCGTGGGAGGCGGCGGACTGCCTCTCCTCCCGCCGGTTGCGGCCCCTGCCCACAATCTCCTCCCCCCGGACGACGACGCATCCCACGGGCACCTCCCCTGCCCGGGCGGCCTCCCAGGCCAGATCCAGTGCCTGGCGCATAAAAAATTCCCGGTCCACTGTCATTTTCTCGCTTCCTCCCGCATGAAAATTGGAATATTTGTCCAAACTCCCAATATGAATAGAAGAGGAGAGATTAAACCGGCAGGCACCCTCCCGCAGGATGCCCCAGGCGAATTTAATCATCGCTTCCCAAAGAAACAGGAGGGACAATATGAAAAACGTTCTCTTTGCCAAACGTGTCCGGCCCGACCCCGAGCTTTTGATCCTGAAAGCCGAGCTGCTGGAGGCCCAGGGGGAGCTGGCCTGCGCCTACCAGCAGTTTGACCACGCCCTGGACCCGGAGCTGGTGGAATCCTGCATCTATCAGATCAGCGCCGTCAAGGCCCGCTGCAACTACCTGATCCGCGCCATCAAGGAGCGCAGTCCCGAGGCCGCGGCGGCGGCGGACCTCCAGGGAGAGGCCGTATGGACCTGAATCAAAAGATCATCGCCGCCCTGCTGGCGGGGTTCTTCCTCATCGCCCTGCTGCGGGTGTTCCAGGCCCCTCTGAAAGTGGCGGTTAAGCTGCTGGCCAACACCCTGCTGGGCTTCCTGGCGCTGTGGGCGGTGAACCTCACTTCGGGGATCACCGGCCTCACCCTGGGTCTGAACCTCTGGAACGCTCTGGTCATCGGCATCCTGGGTCTGCCGGGCTTCAGCCTGCTGCTGCTGGTACAGTGGATATTATAACCGCCTACATAGTCCAACGAGGCGCGGAGGAGCGGATCTTCCGCGCCTCGTTAACGCCGTTTTTAAAAATACATCCGGAGTATTTTAAAGATAATCGGAGATAAATAGAGATTTAAAGAGCTTTCTCCCCGCTAAATGAATTTCATGTTGACAGGGGCCGTCCGCTGTGTTATAAATAATCTTGCTCCAATTTTACCCTGGAGCGCTTGATTTGTAAAGCAAATACAAATATATCATACGGAGGAAACACCATGTCCACTTTTATGGCAAACAAGGCCAACATTGAGCGCAAGTGGTACATCCTGGACGCCGCCGGCAAGCCCCTGGGCAAGACCGCCGTCCGGGCCGCCGACCTGCTGCGCGGCAAGACCAAGGTCACCTACACCCCCCACGCCGACTGCGGCGACAACGTCATCATCATCAACGCCGGCAAGGCCGTCCTCACCGGCAAAAAGGGCACCCAGAAGATCTACCGCACCCACTCCGGCTGGGTGGGCGGTTTGAAGGAGACCCCCTACCGCATCCTGATGCAGGAAAAGCCCGAGGTGGCCATGCGGGTGGCCGTCCGCGGCATGATGCCCCGGAACACCCTGTCCAAGGACTCCCTGAAGCGCCTGCATATCTATGCCGACGCCAACTACGAGCAGCAGGCGCAAAAGCCCATCGCTCTGGACGCTGAATAAGGAGGAGTAGAAGAATGTATCAGTCTAAGAAGCCCTATCTGTACGGCACCGGCCGCCGGAAGTCCTCCGTGGCCCGCGTCCACCTGTTTCCGGGCGGCACCGGCTCTATCACCATCAACGGCCGCGACATCGACGAGTACTTCGGCCTGGACACCCTGAAAATGGTAGTCCGTCAGCCCCTGGAGGCCACCGGCAACACCGGCAAGATGGACATCGTGGCCACCGTCTCCGGCGGCGGCGTGTCCGGCCAGGCCGGCGCCCTGCGCCACGGCATCGCCCGGGCCCTGCTGCTGGCCAGCGAGGACAACCGCCCCATCCTGAAAAAGGCCGGTTTCCTGACCCGCGATCCCCGCATGAAAGAGCGCAAGAAATACGGCCTCAAGGCCGCCCGCCGCGCGCCCCAGTTCAGCAAGCGCTGATTGCTGTCCGCGTATTTTCGAGATGCCGTCCTTCGGGGCGGCATCTTTTCTAAGTCCAAAATGTAAAAAGTTCTTGACTTTTTGCGGCCATATGCTTATACTGAAAATGTAAAGAGCTTTTTACTCGGGAGGTATTGCCATGAAGCGGATCTTTGAAAAGCTGGGGCTTCACAAGATGGACGAGATGGAACAGCACATCCTGTTCAAAGCCCAGCGAAACGCCTACCTCTTTCTGGTCATCGCCCTTATGGTCTGGTCCTTTTACGAGAGCGCCCAGGTCTATCTCCATCACAGCCGTCTGAATCTCCTGCCATCTCTCCTGCTGACGGCGGCGGTGCTGATCCAGTCCTTCTCCCAGCTGGTCCTGCGCCGCAACGCGGTGAAGGACGACGAGGACTCCTGTGAGACCGGCCCGTTGGTGAAGCTGGTCCTGCTGGCCTGCGTCATCGCCGCCTTGGCGGTCACTGCCGCGGCAGCCGTGGTGCTGATGGGTGTCCGGGTATGAAAAACCAGATCAAGGTCCTCCGCAAGGCCAAGGGATACCGCCAGGAGGACCTGGCCGCGGCGGTGGGGGTGTCCCGGCAGACCATCATCGCCATTGAGAACGACAAATACAATCCCACACTGGAGCTGGCCATGAGGCTGGCCCGGTATCTGGGAACGACCGTTGAGGAACTGTTTCAACTGGAGGACTGAACATGAAAGACCGATTGATCCCCCTGGCCCCCTACGCCGCCCTTCTGGCCGCCGACTTCTATCTCCTGCCCCCTCTGGCGCGGGATACCGGCGCGGCCATGCTCCTCATGCTGTGCGTCATGCCGCTGGCGGCGTTTATCACGGCGCTGGCCTGCGGAATGTGCCGGGGCTTTTCTCCCCTGCTGCCGGCTGCCGCCTTTGCCCTGTTTCTCCCAACAATCCCCATTTACTACAACTCCTCGGCCTGGGTCTACGCCGCGGCCTATGCCGTCATCGTCCTGGCGGGGAACGGGGTGGGACGGCTCCTCCACGGCAGGCGGTAAAGCCGGGCCGGACTTCCCCGGAGCAATACAATCACGCATTTCATCTGCGCCGTATATCTCCGCACCGCGGAATTCCCATTGATCGCCTCCCAAAAAAAGCGGGAAATACGGCGCTGAATCAGACATAGCGCGGATAAAGAGAGCGGGGATGCCTGTGGGCATCCCCGCTCTCTTTGTGTTCTCACGCCTATATCCGCTTTAAAAAGCTGCTCTCCGACGGCAAGCTGTTAAAATGCCCTATTACGGGCCCACACCGCGGCTTTGCCAGTGTTCTTCGGACTTAAAACCCGGTACGGCCAATGGCGGTCTTTGCGCCGGCCAGACCGGTGACGGCGCAGAAGCCGGTCGCTCCCGCCCGTCCATCTCCGCCGCCGGGAGCGCTTGGAATCCACTCCAGCAGAGATCCCCCGTGCGCATTCACTTCCTCTTAGGCCACCCTCGTCACCACATTGGCGAAGCTGAACCAGCCGCGGGCGTCCCGGCAGGCGCCGGTCAGGGTTTCCCGCAGCTCCCAGGCCGTCCCCCGGGTATACAGGGGCGACATCACACAGTCGGAGATCAGCAGATCCTCCGCGTCGTGGAGACAGCCCATGCGGGCGGTACTGTCGGCGGCGCCCGCGATAATGGCCATCAGGGTGTCATACGCGCTGTTGGCGTACTGAACCACGTTGTTGGTGCTGTCGGAGGTCCAGTTCATCAGAAAGCACTCCGCGTCGTTGCCCACGGCGGTGAGGTCCGCCCCCGCCAGGTCGTATTCCCCCGTGCGCAGGGCGGTCCACAGCTCCCGATTGGTGACGCCCACCGGCGTCACCCGCATCCCCAGAACCTCCTGCCACATCTGGCAGACCAGCTGGGCCACGGCTCCGTTTGTCCCCGCGTCCTCGTAGAGATAGGTCATCTCCCCCAGGCTGACGCCGCTGTCATAGCCCGCCTCGCTCAATAATTCCCTGGCACGGAGACAGCGCTCCTCGTAAGTCTCCTCGCCGCTGTCCAGCAGATCCCCGCCGGCGGCGCGAAAATCCCTCTCCCCCTCTGGGACGCCGGGCGGCACCAGCCCGCCGGCGGCAAGGGCGCTGACGCCCGCGGCGGCAGTCAGGGTATCGCGGTTGACGGCCAGGTGCACCGCCTGCCGCACCAAAGGATCCCCCAGCATCTCCCGGCCGCCGTTGAACAGCACGGCGTAGGTCCCCATCTCCGGGATGGATTTCCAGGTCTCGTCCGCCGCCAGCTCCGCCATCCGCTCCTCCGTCAGGGGCCAGACGGCGTCCACGGTCTTGTGGTCATAGAGGGAGCGGGCCTCCTCCGCCGTATCGGCGAAGTGAAACACCAGCGTCTGGGGACCGGCCTGGGTGCTGTAATACCGCTCATTCACCACGGCGGACAGCGTCGCGCCCGCTGTGTAGGACTCCGCCTGATAGGGACCGTTGCACACCAGCGCCGTGGGGTCGGACCACCAGCGCAGGGTCTCCCCGCCGGGACGCTGGCTCCGCTCCTCCGCCGCGTCTTTCAGCTTCTGAAGCACATCCTGCCGCAGGGGCATGGTGGCGGGAGAAGTACAGACCTCCGTCAAAAACCAGTCGTAGCGGCCGCTGAGGACCACCACCAGTGTGTTGTCGTTTTTGGCGGTGACCTGCAGCAGGGACATGTCCCCGGCGGAGCGGGCCTCGTCGTACCCCGCCACAACGGACAGCAGCGCCGCGTAGGGGGACCGGCTGGCCGGGTCCGCCAGCCGCTGCCAGGCGTACACAAAGTCCCCGGCCTTTACATTGCTCCCGTCGGACCACTTGGCGCTGCGCAGGCGGAAGGTATACGTCACGGTGCCGTCGTAGCTCTCCTCCTGGTCCACAGTCTTGGCCATGCCGCCTGTCACCGTGGGGTTGCCGGAGACGTCCACCGTCACCCGCATCAGGTTCTCATACAGGTGAGCCAGAATCGTCTGGTCCCCGGTCTCCTCGGCGTAGATGGGGTCCAGGCTCACCGGGGCCGCTCCCACGCACACGGACAGGGACACCCCGTCCCCCTCTCCGGCGCAGCCCGCCAGCAGTCCAAGACACATGGCCCCGGAGAGGGCCAGGCACGCCAGTTGTTTCCAAATCCGCATAAACATGTTCCTCTATTCACCGCCGGCCCAAGGGTCGGAATTTTCAAGCCTTCTTTGGCAATACACTCGTATTATAGAGAAATCCGCCGTTTTTGTAAAGGCGCTCCGGGAAAAAAGTTACAAAACGATGACAGTTTTTAGATTTTATTCACAAATCTCCCGGCCCATGCCAACAAAAACGCGGCCCCCGGGCAGGAGGCCGCGAAACAAACGCTCATTTGTCTGCCAACAGCTTTTCCAGATCCGCCGCGGAGACGTCCATCCGCGCGGACACCTCCTCCAACGTCTGTCCGGAGGCCAGAAAGCGGCGGACCACCATGCCCATGTCCTCCCCCACCTCAATGAGATGCCCGTCCGGGTCATAGAACCGGACTACCCGCTGGCCCCAGCTGTGCTCCACCACGTCCCCCAGGCGGCGGATGTCAGGGCGGCGGTCCAGCTTCTTGAGAAAGCCGTCAAAGTCCTTGGCCTCAAAGCACAGCTCCAGGTTGTGGGACTGCCGCATCACGCTGTCCGCCGGTACACCGGTGAGCCAGGCGAAGTTCTGCTGCAAGGCCAGTCCGCAGGTGAAGGAGACGTTGATCCCGTAATCGTGGTCCAGCTCCAGGCCGAACAGCTCCTGGTAGAAGGCCTGAGACACGCGGACATCCGCCACGGAGATCAAAGCAGCTGTATACCGCATGGCCTCAGCCCTCCACGGCGGTTAAACGGCCGTCGCCGTCAAACTTCACGGAGACAATCTCGTTCCGGGTCTTCTGGGCGATGTCGTCAATCCGCATCTTGGAGGGATAGTCCGCCACGAAGGTCACCGCCACGCCCTGGCGCCTGGCCCGGCCGGTGCGGCCGATGCGGTGAACATAGTCCTGGTTCTCGTCGGGCACGTCGCAGTTGAATACAATGTCCACGTCGTCCACGTCGATGCCCCGGGCCGCCACGTCCGTGGAGACGAAGACCCGGAGCTTTCCCTGGCGGAAGCGGTCCATCACCTGCTCCCGGCGCTTCTGGGGAATGTCCCCGTGGATGCACTCGGCGTCAATGCCCCGCATCTGGAGGAACTTCGTAATCCGCTCCGTGGAGCCCTTGGTGTTGCAGAAGGCCATGCAGCGGTCAAAGCCGGTCTCGCTGAGAATTTTCTCAATGGCGTCCGCCTTGCCGTCATAGGACACGTCCATGCGGAACTGCTTGATGTCCGGCTTGTTCTGCTCGTCCTCCCGGACGGTGATCTCCTCCGCGTCCCGCTGGTACACCCAGGCGATGTCCATCACCTCCCGGGAGATGGTGGCGGAGAAGAGGCCCAGATTCCGCCGCTTGCCCATCTTGTCCAGCAGACGGGTCACGTCGTGAACGAAGCCCATGTCCAGCATTCGGTCCGCCTCGTCCAGCACCACGGTCCGGGCGGTGTCCACCCGGACGGTGCGCCGCTTCATGTGGTCGCTGAGGCGGCCCGGAGTGGCCACCACAATCTGGGGGTGCTTTTTCAGGGCGTCGATCTGCCGCCCGATGGGCGCGCCGCCGTAGAGGCACACCGTCCGCACGCCGGGCTTGTAGGCCGCCAGATCCCGCAGCTCGTCGGTGATCTGAATGGCCAGCTCCCGGGTGGGGGCCAGGATCACCGCCTGAACGCTCTCGTCCGCCGGGTCCGTGTGCTCCACAATGGGGATGCCGTAGGCAAAGGTCTTGCCCGTGCCCGTGGGGGCCTTGGCGATAACGTCCCGCCAGTCCATCATAGGCGGAATGCACCCCGCCTGCACCGGCGTGGACACCTCGATGCGCTTCTCTCCGATCGCCCGCATGATCTCCGGCGACAGCCCCAAGCTGTCAAACCGGACGCCTTCTGTATATTCCATAGCTTTTTCCCTTTATTCCATATCATAGTATTGTACTGCTTATTATACCCGCAATTCCCCCGGTTGTAAAGTGCCGCCGCACCCGGCGCGGCTTCCCAATTGGGGTTTTTCTCCAGAAGTATGGTATTTTAGTAAATTTTTGCACAAATCGCCAATAATCCTTGTAAATTTGTGAAAATTATTGTATAATTTTAGTAAAATTATGTATTGTGTTCATAACATTTTCGCCTTTTTATGCTAAATTATTTCCAAGGAGACTCAACTATCCAGCGGGAGGTGTCAAACGTGGCTGAAATGGACTATGTGCGCATTTTACGTGATCTCCGGGAGGACGCCGACAAGACCCAGACGCAGATTGCCGAAGTTCTGGGAACTTCCCAGACCATGTACGCGCGGTACGAACGCGGCGCAAACGAATTGCCCATCCACCATTTGATTACTTTAAGCAGATACTACGGCGTCAGTACAGATTATCTGCTGGGTCTCAGTAAGGAACGATAAGTGCGGACAGGGTCACTCCTGTCCGCACAGGTTTTCTGAAAAGAATTCCAGAAAACCTGTACGGGGGCAGCGCTTTTCAGTGCCGCCCCCTGATTAAAACAGCGCGGGGAACCTCTCCGGGTTCCCCGCGCACACCCCTCCTTCCCCCCTATTTCAGCTTTTAAGCTCCTGACAGCCTGTTGTGAACAGCACTCCTGTCCGCACTCTTTTCATGCCGGGCGGATAAACTGGAGAGGGCGGGAAACCCCCGCCCTCTCTTCTTTGGGTAACTTCTCTCCGGGCCCGCTCAGGGCTCCTCCGGAGTTTCCGCGGGCTCAATGGTAAAAAGCCCGCTCCTGTAATCTCTCTTTGCGCTGTCCACGGTGAGGACATCCCCGGTATCCTCTCTTGTCACAGTTATATCCTCGCCCCCATTGCCGGTCACCGTCACCACGGAGCCCTTGACTACGCCGCTTTCATCCGGCCCGTCGTCCGTCTCCGTCACAACCGTGGTGCCGAACTTGCACGCAGTCTCCACATCGTCACTGGTAAAGCGGTTGGTGTAGGCGGTGCCGTCGCTGTCGGTGACGGTCTCCGTCAGCTCCCAGGATTCCACGCT
Organism: uncultured Oscillibacter sp.; assembly: GCA_910585385.1. Taxonomy (GTDB): domain Bacteria; phylum Bacillota; class Clostridia; order Oscillospirales; family Oscillospiraceae; genus Oscillibacter. Next base: position 32,669 of record CAJUDV010000015.1, read on the forward strand.
GCCGGCGACGTCCACCTCTACCGTCCGGTTCTCCGTGGTCTTCTCGAAGTGGTACGCGCCGTCCCGCGCCATGTTCTCGGTGATGTTTACCTCCTCGCCGGCGGCGCAGAGGACCATCACTTTTCCGTCGTCCCGCTTCTCAATCCGCGCACCCGCGCTGACAGAGAACATCAGCTCATTGCCGTCCTGGTCCACGGCCTCATACCGGGTCTCGTAGCCGTCGGACCACACCTCCCGCAGACTGCGGAACAGCGCCCCGCCGCTGGCCAGGTCCGCCGCCCCGGCGCTTACCGCCAGGACTACGGTCATCACGGCGGCGATGGCTCCCGCCCGCAGGACTCTGGGCAGGCGCTTCGCCTCTTTCTTTTCCTTCATCATTTGAAAGACCTCCTTCTTGGCTTCCTCAGAGGCACACAGCCGGGAAAAGGTCTCGCAGTATAATCGTTTATCGATCATGGGCTCTCTGCCTCCTTCAAATTGGTTTTCAGCTGTCCCCTGGCCCGCATGAGCCAGGTTTGCACAGTGGACGGTTTGGCGTTCATGGCGCCGGCAATCTCCCGGACACTGTACCCCTCGTAGTAGTGAAGATAGATGGCGGCCCGGTATCGGGAGGGCAGCGCCATCACCTCCGCGAAGAGCTCGCTCTGGGCCGGGGTGTCAAACGCCGCCGTCTCCGGGGCCTCCTCCAGGGGGCCGGTTCTGCGGCGCCAGGGGGAGCGCAGCAGACGCCTGCACTCGTTCACCGCCACCCGTACCATCCAGAACCGCTCGTGCTCCGGCGTGTCAAAGGGGTCCTGGGTGTAGAGCTTCAGCAGCGTCTCCTGCATCACGTCCTCCGCGTCCGCCCGGTTTTTCAAATAGCTGTATGCCAGCCGGAACACCATATCGGCATACCGCTCCATGGCCGCCTCAAACGCCGTGTCCGTCAACGTTTCTCACCTCGCCTGTGCTGATCTTGAAAGGCCTTTCTGTATGGAATATCCCCCAGCGCCGGAAAATATCTCAAAAGCGCGCAAAATTTTTTCCATTGGGCGAGAGCACGCCGGATTCCCCCTGATATTTCCGGTTAACCGCCAAAACCACCGCGGCCGCAGGACAGCCGGTTTGCGGCCGCGGGCCCCGCGCACGGCCGGGCCAGTCTCTCAGCCGCTGAAGAAATCAGATCCGGCCTTTTTCAACTTTACGGAATATCTCCCAAATTTGTGCTTTCCCTTTTGGAAAAACTCTGATATAATATTTTTATTGCGGCTGCCGCCATTGGGCGCATTCTATTAAAGAGTATATCACATTCGCCTGCGGGCGTCATAGTAAAAGGAGCATCGCCATGGAGAGAATTCTGGTCATCGACGACAGCCCCGTTCAGGCCAATCTTCTCAAATCGATCCTGGATGACGTCTACGACGTCACCATGGTCCACACCGCCGAGAGCGGACTGCACTACGCCAAGACCGGCGACTATTCCCTGATCCTTCTGGACGTCATCATGCCCAGCATCAATGGCTTCGAGCTGCTGACGCTGCTGCAGAAGGAGTCCTCTACCCGGCACATCCCAGTGATCCTCATCACCAGCCTCTCTGATTTTCAGAACGAGGAGCGGGGCCTGACCCTTGGAGCGGTGGATTATATCTCCAAGCCCTTCCACCCCATGGTGGTCAAGGCCCGGGTCAACACCCACATCAAGCTCTATCAATACCGCGCTCAGATCGAGCGGCAGGCCACGCTGGACCAGCTCACCGGCGTGGCCAACCGGCGGTATTACAACACCATCAGCCTGGAGCGGTGGCAGGACGCCGTACGGCTGGGTGTCCCCATCTCCATCTGCATGATGGACATCGACAAGTTCAAGGTCTACAACGACACCTTCGGCCACGTGGCGGGGGACAAGGTGATTGCCGCCGTGGCCGGCGCGGCCTCCGCCCGCCTGCAGCGCGCAACGGACCTCTTCGCCCGCTACGGCGGCGAGGAATTCGTCGCCATCGTTCTGGGCGGCTCGGCCGCCGACGCCTTCGAGCACATGAAGGGCATCCGGCAGGCCGTGGAGAACCTCCGCATTCCCCACAATGAGACCGTCTCTCCCTGGGTCACGGTCAGCATAGGCGGCGTAACCCTGTACCCCGGTCCCCGGGATTCCTATGACACACACCTGAAAATCGCGGATACCATGCTGTACGACGCCAAGCGCTTCGGCCGGAACCAGGTGGTCTGGTACAGCGACAAGATGGAGCTCTGGCGGGAGCATAAATAACCGTTGGGACGCGGAGGCGTCCGGAAAAGGAGATACCATGGGTCTGTTTGGACTATTTGGAAAAAAAGCCGCAAAGGCTGAGATGCCCCCGATTGAGCCGGATCCCCCCTTTCTGGAGGACTACGCCGGCATCCGGGCGGAGGTAACGGACCTGGAGGGCCAACTGCTCTTCACGGCCAAGCTGCTGGGGCTGGAGGAGGACCACGGGGACCTGCACCTCCTGTCCGGCTCCTCCCTCCCCCGAGAGCTTGAAGAGCCCCTTCCTGTGCGGCTCCGGGGATTCAGCATCCGAAAATCCAAAGCCGCCTATCTGGAGGGCATTATCCGTCCCTCTGAGGACGAGGGGATCTGGCATGTAGAAAAGCTGGCCCTTTCAAAACTGGAAAACGACCGCTCCTATTTCCGCATGGATGTGGCCATGGACGCAAGTCTCACCCCTGTGAGTCGTCCCGGCGCGGAGGAGGAACCCTGCAAGCTGGTGGATCTCAGCGTAGGCGGCGTGCGCATCGCCTCCTCCCGCCAGCACCAGGTGGGGGACCGCCTTCTGCTCAGCGTGGATCTGACGCCGGGAAAGGCCCCCTCCACCATCCTCTGCCAGATTCTGCGGGTCATCGGGCAAGAACAGGACTACGAATACGGCTGCCGCTTTATCGAGCTGAATGACGCGGACGAGGACCGGATCGTGCAGATTATGTTTGCCCTCCAGCGCAAGCAGAGCGGACGCCTATAATATCCTGCTCCTTCAAAGCGGAGGCCGAAACTGTTTTCCATCCGGCGGCGCGGCTAAAAAAGCCGCGCCGTCTTTTTCAGCGTCCGAAAGGTCCGCCCTATTTCGCGCCCGGCAGCCTTTCTGCAAGCAATTTGTAAAATTTTGTATATTCTACACAATGCAAACGCTTGCTTTTCGTCCATAAATTCGTTGAAAATATCAACTATTAGGAGTATACTACGATCATTCCAAGGCGGGCGGGATACCGCCCCGCCAAAAATGAATGGAGGCAGCACCCATGAAGAAATTTTTCTCCCTGTTCCTCGTGCTTGTCATGATCTGCGCCATCCTGCCCTCCGCGGCCGCCAGCACCATCTACACGGCCAAGGAGATCAAGGTCAAACACGATTTCCAGACCGAGGGTGTGGACGACGGCAAGGGCACCGCCACCTATGTGGACGTAGAGGGCGGTTACTACATCTCCCCCTGGAAGTATGACGTGGAGAGCATCAGCCTCACCGTCACATACAACGGTGAGGACTACAAGGTCAAAACCAAGGACTTGAAGCTGGACGGCCTCACGGAGGTGAAGGTCAGCGTCTACGAGCTGGACGGCAAGGTGGTCACCAGCACGGAGAGCGCCCCGGACGAGGCCAAAAAAATTGCCAAGTTTAAAATTGACCTGGAGAAGTGGACGGTCATCGCCATGCCCAAGACCGGGGATCTGGAAATGGCTGTGAAATTCCAGTACAAGGACGCCGTTCCCGCCGACGCCAGCAACGCCGACGCCTATCCTCTGGACAGCGCCGCCCAGGAGCAGGTGGAGGCTCCCGCCGGTTCCGTGCTGCTGATTCAGGACTTCAAGGTCTGCAAGGGCACTACCGACGAGACCAAGGAGATCCGCACAGTTCTCACTCCGGACGCGGACGGCGTGTACTTCGCCTCCCGCTGGGACTACAAGCTGGCCACCAAGGAGGGCGACGCCGGCGTTGGCCCCAACATCGACTGCAAGGTGGTCTACAACGGCTCCAACAAGAAGATGAAGGGCGAGGACATCCAGCCCGACGCCAACAACTGCGGCACCATGTACTTTTTCGATCTGGACGGCAAGCTGGACGTGGCCGCTGAGGTCCCCCAGGGCGCCACGGTGCTGGCGGAGTGCACTATGAGCCTGGATGGCGCCATCTGGTTCACCCCCAAGAGCGACAAGATCACCACGGAGCTGGAGTTCAACTACGACGCCTCCGAGACCTATGACGCCAAGAAGAACGTGGATCAGGTGAAAAACGAGAAGCCGGGCGCTGCCGCCGAGAAACCCGCTGAGCCCGCCGCTCCCAAGTTCACCGACGTGGCCGCCGACTCCCCCTATGCCGCCGCCATTGAGTGGGCCGTAGGCAGGGAGATCACCCTGGGCAAGACCGAGACCACCTTTGCCCCCGCCGATCCCTGCACCGTTTCTCACATCCTGACCTTCCTGTGGCGCGCCAATGGCAAGCCCGGCGCCGCGGAGGGCGCGGCCGACCGTGACTCCGCCGCCAAGTGGGCCTTGGAGAAGGAGATGATCGCCCAGGACGCCGACCTCGCCGTCACCTGCACCCGCAGCATGGCCGTAACCTTCATGTGGAAGGCCGCCGGGAGCCCCGAGGCGAAGACCGAGAAGGCCTTTACCGACGTGGCCGCCGACGCCGAGTACGCCGCCGCTGTGGCCTGGGCCGTGGAGAATGAGATCACCGCCGGCACCGGCGACGGCACCACCTTCGCCCCCGGCAATCCCTGCAACCGCGGCCAGATCGTCACCTTCCTGCACCGGGCCGCCGCTGAAACGTAACAGTTCCTCTCTCAAAGAAAAAACTCCCTCTATCGGAGGCAGGTTGCTTTCCTGTCTCCGATAGAGGGAGTGATTTTTATATCCCGTACTCGGGGAGCGGGAGGGAGAAGAGGTGAAGCCGCAAGGAGTCGCCACACCGAAAGAGCGCGTCCAGGCCGCCGGAAATCCCACGTCACCGGGTAAGCGCCCTGGAGGAATCGCGCGGAAACTCCGCTAATCTGCCGGCAGATTCCCCCGCAGGCCTCTCCCTTTTGAAGAAACGGCGGCAGCTGTTTTCCCGGCCCGGCGTGGCTGCCGGGGAAATCACCCAGCTCGCCACGCCCGCTTTCTCTCTCCGTGGCAGTCTCCCGGAAATTTGGAGGCAGTCAGAGCGCCCCTCCCGCCAGCGGCGGGAGGGGCGTCTTTTCTCTTGCCGTTATCTGTGGGACACGTGCCAGATATTGTCCGCATACTCCTTCACCGACCGGTCCGCGGCAAAGATGCCGCTGCGGGCGATGTTGTGGAGGCTCATACGGTTCCAGCGGTCCCGGTCCGCGTAGGCGGCAGTCATATCCCGCTCCGCCTGACAGTAGGACCCGAAGTCCGCCAGCAGCAGGTATTCGTCCGCCGCGCTGCCGCCGGAGCCGAACAGCAGCCGCTGGTACAGATCCTCGTAGGTCACGCCGTCCCGGAAGCCGGTGCGCAGGGCGTCCACGCAGCGGCGCAGGGTCTCGTCCTGGGTGTACAGCCGCTGGGGGATGTAACCCTCCCGCTTCAGCTGCCGCACCTCGTCGGCATGGAGACCAAAGAGGAACATATTCTCGCTGCCCAGCACCTGGTTCATCTCCACATTGGCGCCGTCCAGAGTGCCCACCGTCAAAGCGCCGTTCATCATGAACTTCATATTGCCGGTGCCGCTGGCCTCCTTGCCGGCGGTGGAGATCTGCTGGCTCACCTCGCTGGCGGGCATCAGCACCTCCGCCAGGGAGACCCGGTAATTCTCCAGAAACACCACTTGCAGTTTGTCCTTGCAGATGGGGTCGTGGGCAATCTGATCCGCCAGGGAGTTGATGAGACGGATGATCCTCTTGGCCACCACATAGCCCGGGGCGGCCTTCGCGCCAAAGAGGAAGGTGTGGGGCTGAGTGATGGCGTTGGGGTCGTCCTGGAGCTTCTGATACAGGGCGATGATGTGCAGCACGTTCAGCAGCTGCCGCTTGTACTCGTGGAGCCGCTTCACCTGCACGTCAAAAATGGAGTTGGGGTCCAGAATGACGCCCCGGGTCTTCTTTGCATGAAGGGCAAAGGTCTCCTTGTTCTGCCGCTTGATCTCCCCTATGCGGTCCAGCACAGTCTTGTCATCCGCGTAATCGTCCAGCTTCTGCAGAACCATGGCGTTGGACAGATACTCGTTCCCGCCGGTGAGTTCCCGGATCAATCCGTCCAGGCCGGGGTTGATCTCGCTAAGCCAGCGGCGGTGGTCAATGCCGTTGGTGACATTCTTGAACTTCCAGGGCTCCATCTGGCAGGCGTCCCGGAAGACGTCGTTCCGCAGGATGTCGGTGTGCAGGGCGGAGACGCCGTTGACCGCCATGCTGCCGGCAATGCAGAGGTTCGCCATGCGGACCTCGCCGCCCCAGACGATGGCCATGTACTGCGTCTTGCCGGGGCCGTGGTAGTACTCGTCGATCCGGTTCTGCCAACGGCTGGAGATCTCCTTGATGATCTGCCAAATCCGGGGCAGGCGGTGCTCCATCAGCACCTGAGGCCAGCGCTCCAGGGCCTCCGCCAGGACGGTGTGGTTGGTGTATGCCACAGACTGGGTGGTGATGTTCCAGGCCTCTTCCCAGTCCATGCCGGCGTCGTCAATCAGGATGCGCATCAGTTCCGGAATCACCAGGGCCGGATGGGTGTCGTTGATCTGAATGACGTTTTTCTCGTGGAAGTTCTTCATCGTGCCATACAGGGACATGTGCTTGGTGGTGATGGACTGTATGGTGGCGGAGACGAAGAAATACTGCTGTTTCAGCCGCAGGGACTTGCCCTCCATGTGGCTGTCGTCGGGGTAGAGGACCTTGGCGATGGACTCCGCCATGGCCTCCTCCTCCGCGGCTTTAAGATACTCGCCCCTGGAAAACAGGGACATATCCATGGGGGAGGTGGCCCGGGGCTCCCACAGCCGCAATGTGTTGACATGGTCCGTGCCAAAGCCGGGAATCTTCATGTCGCAGGGTACCGCCAAAACGGTGGTGGCGTTTTCATTGACGGTGTGCAGGCGCCCGTTGTCCCAGAACTCCCGCAGCGTACCGCCGAAGCGGACCTCCTGGGCCTCCTCGGGCTTTGGCACCAGCCAGGACACGCCCAGGTCCTTCCAGTGGTCCGGCAGCTCCACCTGCTCGCCCTCCACAATCTTCTGCTTGAAAAGACCCAGCTCGTAGCAGATGGAATAGCCGGTGGCCGGAATGTCCAGAGTGGCCATGGAGTCCAGATAGCAGGCCGCCAGGCGGCCCAGGCCGCCGTTGCCCAGGGCCGCGTCCGGCTCCATCTCAAAGATGTCCCCGGATTTGAAGCCCAGGTTGCCCAGGGCCTCTTTCAGCTGGGGCAGCACATCCAGGTTATAGGCGTTTTTCATCAGGCTCCGGCCCATCAAAAACTCCATGGACAGGTAGTGAACCCGCTTGCGCTGCTCCCGGTTGGTCCTCTTGCGGGTCTCCACCCCGCGGATGGCCATCACGTCCCGCAGAACCAGGGCACAGGCCTTCATCATCTCCTGATCGGTGGCCTCGTCGGGGGTCTTGCTGAAATTCAGCATCAGCTTTTCCGTCAGGGCTTTCTCCAGTGTTTCAGTGGTAAATGGTCTCATCGGTTTTCCATACCCGCCGCCCGCTTACTTCTTCGCGGCGGTTCCTTTCTTTTTGGTCTCTCCGGCAGCTTTTTTCTCGGCGGCCTTCCGGGCAGGCTCCTTTTTCGCCCCGTTCTTGGTACCGGGCTTCCGGCCCCGCTTCTTGGGCTCCGCCTTCACATCGGCGGTCTCCCCGGCGGGAGCGGCTTTTTCCACGCTCCGCCCGGCGGAGGCCTTCTCCGCGGCGACGGTCTCCGGGACAGTCTCCGCCGCCGGAACGGGCTCCTCAAAAGGGCCGGCCTTCTCCTCAGCGGAAGCTTCCTCCGCGGGAGCGGCCGCCTCCTCCACGGAGACGGGCTCAGCGGCTGGGCTCGCCTCCACAGGAGCGGCCTCCGGGGCGGGCCAGACCTGCCCGGTGACGCCCGCGTAGATCCGCAGGTACTCTCCGGCGCTGCGGGCCCAGCTGAAATCGCACTCCATGGCCCGCTTCCGCAGGCGGCCGAAGGCATCGGGGAAGTCCTTGTACAGGTACACGGCCTCCCGGATGACGTGGAGCATGTCATTGCTGGCATAGTTGGCGAAGGTAAAGCCGTTTCCGGCGTCCCGCCAGGCCTCGTAGGGGTGGACGGTGTCTTTCAGTCCGCCGGTCTCCCGGACAATGGGCACCGTCCCGTAGCGCATGGCGATCATCTGGCTCAGTCCGCAGGGCTCGCTCTTGGAGGGCATCAGGAACAAATCCGCGCCGGCGTAGATGGCCATGGACAGCTCCTCGTTGTAGTCCAGGCGCACCGCCATCCGGCCCGGGTACTGCTGAGCGGCCCAGTGGAAAAACTCCTCGTACTTCTTGTCGCCTTTGCCCAGCACCACCAGCTGCATGGGGAGCTTCATCATATCATGAAGCACCTCACAAATCAAGTCTAAACCCTTGTGGGAGACCAAACGGCTCACGATAGCCACCACAGGCACATGGGGCTCCTCCCGCAGCCCCACAAGGCGCTGGAGGTGCGCCTTGTCGGCGTCCTTGCCGGACATGTCCTCCGTACTGAACGCGGCGGCGATGCTGGGATCTTTGGCAGGGTCGTACCGGTCCATGTCGATGCCGTTGAGCACGCCGAACAGCTTGTACTCACACTGGCGCATAACGCTCTCCATCCGGTGGGCGAAATAGGCCATTTTCAGCTCGTTGGCGTATGTAGGAGACACGGCGTTAACGGCGTCGGCGCAGAGAACCGCGCCCTTTAAAAGGTTCAGGTCGCCGTCCATCAGCAGCGTGCCGTCCTCCACCCAGCCGGCGTCCAGGCCGAACAGATCGCCCAGGACATAGGGGTTGTAGCGGCCCTGGTACTCGATGTTATGGACGGTCAGCGTGGTCCGGACGGAACGGAAGCGCTCTTCCCGCACGCCGTCGTCTTTGAGGTAGACGGGCACCAGAGCGGTCTGCCAGTCGTTGCAGTTAATGACGTCGGGCCAGAACTTCATGTGGTCCAGCATCCGGACAATGGCCCGGGAGAAAAAGCCGAACCGCTCGCCGTCGTCCATGTAGCCGTACAGGTCCGGGCGGTCGAAGTACTGCTCGTTGTCCAGGAAGTACCAGATCACGCCATCCTTTTCCAGGGCAAACAGGCCGCAGTACACATGGCGCCAGGCCAGGTTCACATAGTCATAGCACAAAAAGGTCAGCTGATCGCCAAACCTCTCCCGGACGCGGCGGTACAGCGGCACCACCACCGCTACCTCCGCCCCCTCCGCGGCCAGGGCGGCAGGCAGGGAACCGGCCACGTCAGCCAGTCCTCCGGTTTTACAAAAAGGGACGGCCTCGCTGGTTGCATACAGAATTTTCATGTTTGATTGCTCCTTTTCTTCGTGTTCATCAGAATGTTTCCAATGCCCCACTTTCGCCGGAATGCTCCGGCGTTTACAACTCAATCAGGGGGAGCGCGCTCCCCCTGACCAAAGTCTATATCAGACAATGCTGCCCTTGGCCACCACAATGGGATAGGTGGCGTGGCCCATCAGGGTCCGGGACTCCTGAACCCTCACGTCCTTATCACAGATCACATAGGCCAGCTTGGCGCCGCTGTGGATCTCGGTGCCCTTGAAGAGCACGCTGTCCCGGACCACCGCCCCTTTGGCCACGTTGACGCCGGCAAAGAGAATGGAGTTCTCCACCACGCCCTCAATCCGGCAGCCCTCGGCCACCAGGGAATTGACGCACACGCCCTCCGGCCCCACGTAGGTGGAGGCCTTGTCAGTGCCTTTTGCCCGGATGGGACGGGCCGGGGTAAACAGCTCCGCACGGATGGCCGGGTCCAGCAGCTGCATGCTGCGGTCATAGTACTCCTTTACAGAGCGCATCTGGGCCGCAAAGCCGCTCCAGATATAGCTCCGCAGGTACAGCTCATCCTTCCGGGCCTGGAGCACGTCCCGCCGCCAGCTGTACTGGTCCTTTGCGGCGCACTCGTCCACCATCTCCTTGAGAAGCTTGGTGGAGACAATGTACACCTCCAGCCCCCGGTAGCCCCTGGGGCGGTGGAGATTGTACAGCACCTCCGTCACCCGCCCGTCGTTGATCTCAAAGTAGGTGCCGTCGTCGGTGGCAAAGCTGTCGTTTCCGCAAACCGCGGTAATGTCCGCTCCGGACTTTACGTGGCTCTCAAAAATATCGCCCAACGGCAGGTTGGCCACCAAATCGCCGTCCATCAGGGCCACATACTCCTGACGGATGGTGTCCAAATAGCTCCGCACGCCCGCTAAGGCCTCCATGTGGCCCCGAAAGGGCATGGCGCCCCAGCTCTGCTGATAATTGAACGGAGGCAGCATCCGCAGGCCGCCCCGCTTGCGGCTTAAATCCCAGGCCTTGCCGGTGCCCAGGTGGTCCAGCAGGCTCTGGTAGTGGCCGTGGAGCACAATGCCCACGTCCGTACTGCCGGCGTTCACCAGGCTGGAGAGGGCAAAATCCACCGCCCGGTACCGCCCGCCGAAGGGAATGGACGCCGCGGAGCGGATCTGGCCCAGCTCCTGCATCTCGTTGCGCTTTTCATAGGAGAAAATAATTCCGTGCAGTCCGTTCATTTGGACACCTCCTCAGCGTTTTTGCCCAGCATCACGCCGGGACGCACCTCCCGGCCCTCTTCCAGGCAGCAGCCGGGAGCCAGCACCGTCAAGCCGCCCCAGGTGTCGGCGCCGTCCGCCGTGGGGCTTCCGCCTACGCGGCAGTCCCTGCCCACCCGGCAGCCCTCGCCCAGAATGGCGTACTCCACCACCGCGCCGGGCTCCACCACCGTTCCCGGGAGCAGCACGGAGTAGCTGACCCGGGCGCCGGCGCCCACGGTCACGTTGGAGGAGAGGACGGAGTTCTCCACCGTGCCCTCCAGAATGCTGCCGCGGTTGATGGCGCTGTGGGTCACCTTGGAGTCCGCCCCCAGGAAGGCCGGCGGCGCGTTGACGGACCGGGCGTAGATGGGCCAGGCGTCGTCGCTGAGGTCCAGGCCGGAGGTGGGGGAGAGCATATCCATGTTGGCGTCCCACAGGGAGTCCAGGGTCCCCACGTCCTTCCAATAGCCGGCGAAGCGGTAGGCCGCCATGCGCTGGCCGTCATTCAGCATGGCGGGAATGATGTTTTTGCCAAAATCGTTCTCAGACTCGGGGTTGGCCTCGTCGTCGGTGAGGTACTGGCGCAGGGTCTTCCAGGAAAAGACGTAGATGCCCATGGAGGCCAGGTTGCTCTTGGGCTCTTTTGGCTTTTCGGCAAACTCGGTGATCATGTCCTCGCCGTTCACGCTCATGATGCCAAAGCGGGGAGCCTCCTCCCAGGGCACCTCCATGACGGAGATGGTGCAGGCGGCGCCCGCCTCCTTGTGGCGCTTGACCATGCCGGAGTAGTCCATCTTGTAGATGTGGTCGCCGGAGAGGATCACCACGTACTCGGGATCATACAGGTCAATGAAGCCGATGTTCTGATAGATGGCGTTGGCGGTGCCCTTGTACCAGGTGCCGCCCTTGCTGCCCATGTAGGGAGGCAGAATGTGGACGCCGCCGGTGGAGCCGTCCAGATCCCAGGGCAGGCCGCTGCCGATGTAGCTGTTCAGCTCCAGGGGGCGGTACTGGGTCAGCACGCCCACGGTGTCGATGCCGGAGTTGGTGCAGTTGGACAGGGGAAAGTCGATGATGCGGTACTTGCCGCCAAAGGGAACGGCGGGCTTTGCCATATCCCCGGTGAGGACGTACAGCCGGCTGCCCTGGCCGCCGGCCAGCAGCATCGCGATACACTCTTTTTTCATTTCTCCACAAGCTCCTTTGCCTGTTTTTTGATCCTGGATTTCACGGGTTTGGGGAAGACGCCCTCTCCCCGCAGGAACACCGCGCCGAAGGCGGGAATCCTGATGGCGGCGGAGTGCTCCTTCCCGTGGGAGGGAATGGCCTCAACCGGAACGGGCTCTTTGTCTCCGAACCCATCGCCGCCGTAGGCGGGATCGTCGGTGTTGAAAACGGGGGTGTACCTCCGGTGGGCGGGAACGCCCATCCGGTAGTCCTCATAGGTATTGGGGGAGAAGTTTACCGCGCACATCAAATCCCGGCCCTTCTTGTCCTTGCGCAGAAAGACCACCACGTTGTTGTGGTTGTCGTCGTGCACCAGCCACTCGAAGCCCTCCAGGCTGAAGTCGATCTCCCACAGGGCGGGCTCTTTCTGATAGAAGGCGTTGATGTCCCGGAAGAACCGGTGAATCCTCTGGTTCTCCTCACTCTCCAGCAGATACCAGTCGATGGACTGGTGGGAGTTCCACTCGTGCCACTGGCCCAGCTCCGCGCCCATGAACATCAGCTTCTTGCCCGGGTGGGCCATGAGGTAGGCGTAAAATCCCCGCTCACAGCGCAGCTGATTTTCGTAGTCGCCGGGCATCTTTCCCACAACGGAGCCCTTCATGTGCACCACCTCGTCGTGGGAGATGGGGAGCACAAAGTTCTCCGAAAACGCATACATGATGGAGAAGGTAATGTCCTTGTGGTGGTCCTGACGGAACCAGGGGTCCATTTTCAGGTAGTGGCACATGTCGTTCATCCAGCCCATGTTCCACTTGAGGTTGAAGCCCAATCCCCCCACGTCGGCGGGGCGGGTCACCAGGGGCCAGGCGGTGGACTCCTCGGCGATCATCAGCACATCGGGATTGACGGTAAAGGCCAGGGCGTTGAGCTCCCGCAAAAAGCCGATGGCCTCCAGATTCTCGTGGCCGCCGTATTTGTTGGGCGTCCATGCGCCGCCCTGGCGGTCATAGTCCAGATACAGCATGGACGCCACGGCGTCCACCCGCAGTCCGTCGATGTGGTACTCCTCCAGCCAGAACCGGGCGGAGGAGAAGAGGAAGCTCTTTACCTCCGGCCGGCCGTAGTCAAAGACCCGGGTGCCCCAGCTGGCGTGCTCCCGCTTGTTTGGATCGCCGTACTCATAGCAGCAGGTGCCGTCGAACTCATACAGGCCCTGCTCGTCCTTGCAGAAATGGGAGGGCACCCAGTCCAGCAGAACGGAAATGCCGTTTTTATGCATGTGGTTTACAAACCACATAAAGTCCTTGGGGGCGCCGAACCGGGAGGTGGGGGCAAAATATCCCGTGCACTGGTAGCCCCAGGAGTCGTCCAGGGGGTGCTCCGTCACCGGCAGCAGCTCAATGGCGTTATAGCCCATGTCCTTTACATAGGCCGCCAGCTCCTTCGCCAAATCCCGGTAGTCAATGAAGTCCCCGTTCTCCCGCAGCTTCCAGGAGCCCAGGTGAACCTCATAAATATTCAGCGGAGATGAATACACCGGGTGCTGGGCCCGCCGCTTGCGAAAGGCGGCGTCAGTCCAGTGAAAGCCCTCGATGTCGTACAGCTTGCTGGCCGTGGCGGGCCGGGTCTCCGTGTGAAAGCCATAGGGGTCCGCCTTCAGCCGGACCTTTCCATCCTCCCCTGTCACGGCATATTTATAAGCGGTATATTCCGTCAATCCGGGAATGAATCCCTCCCAGACCTCGCCCACATGAATTAAACGATTAGCCTGTTCATCCCAGCCGTTAAAATCCCCCACCACAGACACACATTTCGCGTGGGGGGCCCAGACCCGAAAGCCCCAGCCCTTTTTGCCCCGCTTCTCGGTGGGATGGGCGCCGAACCAGCGCCAGCCCTCGCTCAGCGTTCCGGCGTGGAAGCGCTCGGCTGCTTTGCTGTTTGCCATGTAACTCTCCTCTCCCCGCCTGCCCGCGGCGACGGCGGCCTCCTTGTTTGAGAAGCGCCCCGCTTCCCGCTTTTCCAAGATATACCGTATATTGTGTTTATTATACTTCTTGAAGGAAACACCGTCAAGAATGGTCCTGTCGAAAAAGAGAAAAGACTTTTGGTGAATATATCCAATTTCTTTTCGCATTTTCACCATATTTTATGTGCACCTTTGGCGTTTTACACAGAAGTTTACTGAAACAACCGCCTCACAATTTCCGCCAGGCGGACCAAAACGGCCGTCTTTCCGGTTGATTTTGCCGTCCCGCCCTGCTACAATAGACAGAAATCTGTCCTGAATCGTCAGCGCCCCGGGATTTCAAGCTTTTCCGGCGCCGTCCAGCGGAAATTGATGGCGTGAAGAAGCATCGGGGATTGATTCAGCGGTTCCTTAGGCTTTGTTTGATAAATGACGGAATGCCCAACGGCGAGAGATTTTTTCGCCAATCAAGGCGGTTTGACGCAGCCATACTTTGTGTATGGCAAGGAAAATCAACGCAGAGCGGCGAAAAAAGGTCCGTCGTTTGGGCGTTTTGACATTTTTCAAACAAGGTCTAAGCGTGCTGACAATATCAACCCAGAAGGAGACCTGCCTATGCTCTCCCTGCTCACAAAAATCACCGTTGACGGCTTTGCCCTGTGGATTGTACTGCTGCTGTGCCTGGGCGTGTTTTTGGCCTCCTTCATGGACGCCATCGCCGGCGGCGGCGGAATTATCTCCGGCCCCGCCCACCTCATTGCCTTTGGAAATCTCCCCGCCCCCTACGCCCTTGGCACCAACAAGGTATCCGCGGCCATCGGCACCGTCTTCTCCACCGCGCGGTTCATCAAAAACGGCTATGTGAACTGGAGGCTCTTCGCCCCCTCCATCGCCTTCGCTCTGGCGGGCTCTGTCATCGGCACCTGGCTGCAGCACCGCACGCCGGACGCGGTTTTGAAGTATATGCTGCTGGCCGTGCTGCCGGTGGTGGCGGTCATCACCCTGCGGAACCACGACTGGCCCGACGAGCCGGGGGAGATCCCCTTTAAAAAACAGGCGGCCATTGTCTGGGCGGCGGCGTTTATCATCGGCGGCTACGACGGGTACTACGGCCCCGGTACCGGAACCTTTCTGATGATCGCCTTTATCCGCTTCGCCAAGCTGGACACCCGCCACGCCGCCGGCGGCGTGAAGATCATCAACCTCTCCAGCAACATCGGCAGCCTGGTGACTCAGCTGGCCAGCGGATATGTTTTTTTGCGGGTGGGCCTCATTGCGGCGCTGTTCTCCATCGCCGGGCACTACATCGGTTCAGGCCTCGCCATTAAGAACGGCAGCAAAATTGTCCGTCCCACCGTCATCATCGTGCTGATCCTGCTGACGCTGAAAGTGGGCAGCGAGCTGCTGTTCCCCGAGTTTTGGGCCTGACGCTTTGCATTTAAGCCATTTCCAAAGCTCTGTCACTTCGCGGCCGTGGGGGCTGAACGCACCCTCCGCCTCTCCGCCGCGGCGGTGAGGCGTTTTCCGCGGGGAGAGGCGCACCATATTTTGTGAAAAAAGAGACGGCATTTTACACAGGGCGGACGAAGGGAGTTCCATATGAAAAAAAGCATCGGCATTCTGGGCGGCATGGGGCCGCTGGCCACGGCGGACCTATTCCAGAAGATCATCTCTCTCACCGCCGCCGCCAGCGACAACGAGCATATCCGCGTATATATCGACAGCAACTCCTCCATTCCCGACCGGACGGAGGCCATCCTCAGCGGCGGACCGGACCCCCTGCCCGCCATGCGGGACTCCCTGCGAAAGCTGGAGGCCTGCGGGGCGGACTGTGTCGTTATGCCATGCAACACCGCCCACTATTTCCTTCCCCGCCTTCAGGGGCTGACGGACATTCCCTTTCTCAGCATGCTGGAGGCGGCAGCAGCCGCCTGCCGCGCCCGCTTCCCCGGGGAAACCGCCGCCGTGCTGGCCACCCGGGGCACCCTGTCCGCCGGGCTGTATCAGGCGGCCCTGGAGACGGCGGGCGTCCCCTGCCTTCTGCCGGGGGAGACGGAGCGGGACGCGCTGATGGAGGTCATCTACAGCGGCGTCAAGGCCGGTGCGCCGCCGGAGCGCTACCGGGCGGCCCTTCTCTCCGTGTTGGAGGCACTCTCCGCCGGGGGAGCGGACTACTTCATTCTGGGCTGCACGGAGCTGCCTCTGGCCTTCCGTCTGCTGGGGCTGTCCCACCCCAGCCTGGACCCCACGGAGGAACTGGCCAAAGCCGCCGTTCGGTTCTGCGGGTATCCTCTCAAGGGCTGACGGAGGATCCTTTTTGACATTTTGCTAAAATCAGCTTTACAAACGGCCGTCTTTTTGTTATAATATGACAATCCTCAAGGCCCGACGCAGACGGCGAAGGGCTGAGAGGATGATACGAGAGAGGAAAATCTGATAATGAGGTGAGTGTATGAAGAAGAAAATGAGTCTCCCCATGCAAATCCTGATCGCACTGGTGGCAGGTATTGCGGTGGGTCTGGTGTGCTATTTCGGCGGCTTCGCCGACATCACCACCAACTACTTAAAGCCCTTCGGCGACATCTTCGTCAACCTGTTGAAATTCATCGTGGTGCCGGTGGTGCTGCTGAGCATGATCGACGGCATCATCTCCATGAACGACATGCGCAAGGTGGGCTCTGTAGGCGTTAAAACCGTGGTCTACTTCCTCTGCACCACAGCCATTGCCTGCGTCATCGGCCTGGTGTTCGCCAACATCTTCAACGGCGCCGGCCTGTTCCCCGTGCTGGACGCCGCCAGCGCCGAGTACGAGGCCAAGGAGTTCGGCGGCTTTATGTCCACCCTGGTAGCCATCTTCCCCACCAACATGTGGAAGTCCTTTACCGACGCCAACATGCTCCAGGTCATTGTCATCTCCCTGTTCCTAGGCGGCTCCATCCTGGCCGCCGGAGAGCGGGCAAAGCTGTGCCGTGACTTTGTCTCCTCCGCCTACGCCGTCATTGAACAGCTGATGAGCTTCATCATCAGCCTGGCGCCCATCGGCGTGTTCACCTACATGGCGTGGGTCGTGGCCACCCAGGGCTCCGAGGTTCTGGTATCCCTGCTGCTGGTCATCGTCTGCGCGTATCTGGGCTATATCGTCCACGCCGTGGTAGTCTACTCCCTGTCCGCTAAGATCTTCGTGGGCATGAGCCCCGTCAAGTTCTTCAAAGGGGCCTTCGCCGCCATGATCTTCGCCTTTACCTCCACGTCCTCCGCGGCCACCCTGCCGGTGTCCAAGGAGTGCGCCGCGGAGCTGGGCGCGGAGGACGACATCGCCTCCTTCGTCCTGCCCCTGGGCTCCACCATCAACATGGACGGCACCGCCATCTACCAGTGTGTGGCCACCGTGTTCCTGGCCTCCTGCGCCAACATCCATCTGACCATCGGCCAGATGGTCATCGTGGTGGTCACCGCCACCCTGGCCTCCATCGGCACCGCCGGCGTCTCCGGTGCGGGCATGATCATGCTGGCCATGGTGCTGGAGGCCCTGGGCATCCCCGTGGCCTATATCGGGCTCATCGTGGCCGTGGACCGGATCTTCGACATGGGCCGCACCTGCCTGAACGTCACCGGCGACATCGCCTGCTCCGTGTGCGTCACCAAGTGGGAGGGCAAGAAGAAGTAAGCAAACGTCCTGTTTTAGCCGAAAAGGGACTGC